>QIGB01000022.1 GCA_003228815.1 Chlamydiota bacterium
TTCAAAAAAAAGGGCAACTGAATTAATATGTTCGTGTCAAGCCCTGAACTGTGTGAAGAAATGAAAAGAATCATTACAATCCTCATTCTTTTGTTTTCAACTTTTTCTTTTGCGGAAAAGGGGATTCATGACATCAACTTTAGTGATGTGCCCATCATCGAATTCATTCGTTTTGTGAGCAAAATTTCAGAAGCCAATTTCATCTTTGATCATCGCGAACTAGGCTTCAATGTGACTTTGTCTTCGGGCAAGTCGATGTCATCAGATGAAGTGGTGCAAGCACTTGTGCAAATGCTCCGGATGCATGGCTTTGCGGTTTCTGAAGAGGGGAATTATTTTGTTGTACATCGCTATAGCGACGACGAAATAAAAAATGGGGTCCACCTGCAAGAGCGCCCGAAACTCGACATGGATAAACTCGTTGCTGGCGACATTCCCTCGATGCCTGGCTCTGATCTTGAGTTTGCCACCTATAAACTTCGCTATCATCAAGGGGATGATATTGAAGGGGCTTTGAAAAAAATTGCATCGGATATGGGTGGGCGTCGTGACAAACCGGCTAAACTCATCGAAGCCATTCAAACGATTCAATGGGTCAAGCCGACAAATTCTCTCTTTTTTACGGGGGATCAAAAGACCATCATTTCACTAGATAAACTGATCAGAACCCTCGATATCCCACGCCGCCAAGTCTTCATCGAAGTTCTCGTTTTGGAAACCGATGCAAAAAAAACTACTGAATTTGGCTTGCAATGGATTGGCGGCGGCAAATTCAAAGACAAAATCGCCTTTGGAGCGGGAAGCTTTCCCACCAAAGGGAATGGCTTTGCACAAGTAGCTCAAGATGCCAATGCAGGCGGAGGGATTTCAGGGTTGGACCAAATTCCCCTTGGGCGGGGTTTCGATCTCGGGATTATTGGTGACATCATCCTCCACAAAGGAAAAACTTTTTTAACTCTCGGTTCCCTTGTTTCGGCACTTGAAGCCGATGGGGAGAGCACCATCGTTCTCAACCAAAAAATCATCACCCAAGACAACAAAAATTCCAAAATCTTTGTTGGCGACAATATCCCTTTCACCGGTTCTGTCGTGCAAACCATTGGCTCTAGTCAGCAGACTACCGCCAACATTGAATACCGCGACGTTGGCGTTTCGCTGAGCATCACTCCTATGCTCGGCGAAGATGATGTGATCACCCTTGACATCGACCAAGAGATCACAGAAGCAGTGAACGATCTCATGACCTCGACTACTGAGGTCGAAGGGATCCGTACAACCAAGACCAATATGTCCACTCTTGCGCATGTGCCTGATGACCATTTCCTTGTTCTCAGTGGCATGGCGCGCAATGCCAAATCTTATCAAAAAGCAGGGATCCCTTGTCTTGGCGGTCTTCCCGTACTCGGTGCTGCCTTTTCCAAAAACAAACGGATGAATGAAAAACGAAATGTCCTGATCTTTGTGCGTCCACACATCATCAATTCCTTCGAAGACTATGCACGAGTGACTGGACGTCAAGAAGATCTCAGCAAAATCCCTGAGAATATCCTCCAGTCTAACCAAGCATTGAATTAATACCATTTATTCATTTTTCCTCTTGAAGTTCCCTTTATTTTTGCATACACTTGGGGGTTATGGATTGATAGCTCAGCTGGATAGAGCATCCGCCTTCTAAGCGGGAGGTCGCAGGTTCGAGTCCTGCTCAGTCCGTGAGTTTTTTATGAGTAAGAAAACAGCGGCAAAGCGCTTCATTTCCAAAGCCAAGCAGATTGGCGATTTTGTCCTGAATGCGTTTCAATTTGAAAATCTCGATGAGATATTGAAACAGCTGAAGACAGTCGAATACAAAAGACTCAATCACAAGAAAAAAAGTGAACGGGTCAATCGTCTCCTACTTGATTTGATCATGCAGGCCCCTGCGGGGACTTTCTTACTGGTGACAGTCATTCAGTATATTGATAGGGTTGCTCGAGACAAGATCCTTGCCAATTACACCATATCGAGCTTCGAGATTTGGCTGAACCAGTTCTCCGATCTTCCTGAAAATGAGAACTACAAAGTACGTGCCAAAATTGTGGGGAAATGGGTGCCTCGCGACGAATACCAAATCATCTTCCCTGTTGGGATGGGAAAAATGCATTCTGGGAGTCACTTTGTCACGGCTCATTCTTCTCCAGATCTCGATACTACCATTGCTTCGTTCTGGGGATGGGTGGATGCTTTTGGCGCTCGGGTATCCGAGGGGCTCCATATTTGGAATGTCCCTGGGGGAGCGCCACAATCGAGCATTGAAGTAGCCCTTCTTTTTCACCACATCTTTGGACAGAATGTTTTCAAGTACATCGCTAAGTCGCGTAGTTCTCTTGCTCTTTCGAGTTTAGAGTTGATGACCCAGAGAGGCGTGATCAAGAAAAAGACAGACCAGTCTTCTCTTGCCATTGAACACGAAAGGGCACAAAAGGCGATCATTTTGGTTGATGAGCATGGCTATTATCTTGGCGATTGGCGCAGTTTTGACGTTGAGGGAGTGCGTCAGGTGATCTTGCTACTGAACAACTGCTTGCGCTGGTTTGAAAACCATCTCCATATACATCTCGTTTCTCTCTTTGCTAAAGAAAATCTGAATCGAAAGGATCTTCCTCAATTTGTGAAGGATGTTTTCGAGATAAAAATCAAAAATTGCGATCCTGCAAAAGATTTTACAGAAAAGCAAAGACGCCATATGGAGGGATATCTTGGAAAAGTTCTTGAAGTGGAAAAAGGCTTGGAGGCTACTTTTGCGCAGTTTGCCGGTGCGATACAAAGCCTTGCCCTTTATGATTTCCAAGAATGTTTAAATCATGTCGCAGTCCTTTCCAAGTCCGATCTTTTTGACAAACAGGGCAATCTGATTGAGAATCGCCCGAAGATTTTCCATCTTCTCGAAGAGATTATCGTGCAACTTGATAGAGCCATTCAAGGTATTCGCCTATATACAGAACGTTTGGATGTGGCACTGGATATCAAGACCAAAGTTTTTGGTTATTTTCCTCAAGTGGTGAGTTATCGGGCCGATGTCGAAGAATTGCGCAGTAAGATTGGCAATTATCCATACCTAACTGTCACATCAACAAATGATGAAGGGAAAATGCTTCCGCTTGGCGTTGTCCGTTCCCGTGACCTCCATCAGCCCATCTTGGGAACGGTGACCGTGCGTGATTTTTGTAATCGGGATGAGACAAAAATTCCCTCCTACTTCGAAGTGATCAGTGTGATTGATCATCATAAGACCATGTTACAAACCTCTGCAGCACCCGTGGCTTATATTTCTGATGCACAATCTTCGAATACCATCGTTGCGGAGCTTTCCTTTGTGATCAATGACAAATACAGCTTGGGAGGGATGAATCAGAGGGAGATTGAAAAGCAGATCGAAAAAATCCAAAAAGATCTCTCGAGTCCAGGTGCGAAGCGGATCATGCAAAGACTCCTCAGTCGAATGGCAGCAGCAGAGAAAAAAGATCATCCTTATTATATTGATCCTTTGCGTGAGTTCGTCGAATATCTCCATTTTCTCTATGCTATCATCGATGATACGGATCTTCTTACCAAATTATCGCGGCGCGATGTAGAAGTGGTTGCCTCCCTTCTCAATCGTCTCAAATCTCTCATGATTGGAGAAGAAGTGGAAATCGTTCAATTTGATGATTTAATCCGAGATGAGACTTTTGTACATAAGGCTGCCATTCGTATTCTGCAACATCGCGATATGTATTCGCTTTATCGCAAAATCTATGTTGCCAAAGAACGGCTTATCGAAGAAAATCTCGAACTCTGCGTTAGGGGCAAAGAGTCGAGCATTTTTGTCGATACCAAACTCCAAAATGGTTGTGTACGCATCGGGCAAACCAAAATGTTTTCGAACAATTTTCCTTCTTTTGAAAAACGTGCACATCATTTGCGTGAGATATGGGCCAAGCAATCAAAAGACTTTTTTATCGATCGGAGAGAATTTGATCTCTATCTTCATATGATCAGTACGATTGCTGGTGCTGATGATCTCTATGCAGGATCAAGAGGTAAATTCACGCATCAAGATGAGTTTTGGGTGTGGATCCCCATGACTGAGCAGTCGATTCAACATTTGAAGAGTTTCCTCAATGAATTCCGCGCATCGCCGCAAATCACAGCCCATGAGAATGAGATCATGATTGAATTTCAAGGGCCCGGGGCGAAAGAGCTAAGCAAGATTTTCCAAGAGAGCTTCCTCATTACGCCGCATCATTTTGCTGAGAAAAAAGGAAAAGGAGTATCGCTAGCAATTATCCGGTTCCCAGCTGGAATGCTCAATTCTCGCAAGGCGATGATCTCGCCTTATCTGCCAGAGCTCGTCCAATAGCAAGCTCATTCAGAAGAAAATTAGCTTTCGGTATCTTTACTTTCCTCGTCTTCTTCGAGGATTTCTAAATTCACGCGAATCCCATTTCGGCTTGCAACAGACATAAGGAGCGTTCGAATGGCATTAATGGTTTTCCCTTTTTTGCCAATGATTTTTCCAATGTCTGATTTTTCGACTTTGAGTTCGATAATCAGCGTCTGTGTTCCGCCAATTTCATTGATTTCGACTTTGTCAGGGTTATCTACAAGATTCTTGACGATATATTCAACGAATTCTTTCATTTTCGATCCTCTATTTCCATTCAAATATGCATTTTTGCTATTTCAAAATCTATTTTAATCAAGCGAGCTCAAAGAGATCAATCAAATTTTTCATATCAGAGGGAATAGGGGCAATGAACTCGAGAGGTATTTCTGAGATGGGATGGATCATTTTGAGGCTTCTCGCATGAAGCATTTGTCTTGTTGTGTTGTATTTTTGATTCAGTGATGGGCTTCCATATGTTGTATCTCCCAAAACGGGGCAGTTCATCGATTTGAGGTGGACACGGATCTGGTGTGTCCGTCCGGTAATGAGTTTGGCTTGCACAAGAGAAAGGCCTTTCCTCCTTCCAAGAACTGTAAAGTGGGTTCTGGCCTCTTTCCCTTCAGGACTGATGGTCATCTGTTTTCTGTTGATGGGATGGCGTTTGATGGGGGCCGAACATTCTCCCTCTTTTGGAACGCCTAGACAAATGACCAAATACTGCTTCTCCATTGAGCGTGACGCAAATTGTTCCACTAGCTTTTGATGAGCAGCTAGATTCTTTGCTGCGATGAGGATTCCAGAAGTATCTTTGTCGAGCCGATGGACAATTCCAGGTCGCAGATTTTCAAACTCTTCTTTTTTGAGTTGTTTGCAGTGATGTAAAAGAGCATTTGCAAAGGTGCCACTATAGGACCCAGGCGCCGGATGGACAACCATGCCAGAAGGCTTATTGACCACAATGATGCTTTCATCCTCATAGAGGATCTCAAGAGGAATCGCTTCCGGTTTCACATCGAGCATCGGAAGCGTTTGAAAGGAAACTTCCACTTCATCTCCCTCTGCAAGTCGGCGTTGTTTTTTGACAGGATGGCCATTGAGAAGGACAGATTCTTCATCGATCAGAAACTGAAAATAAGTACGAGAATGATTGGGAAAATATTGGGTTAAGAATTTATCAACCCGCTCTCCGAGATCTTCTTTTGAAACGACTAATGATTCGGTCATTCCTCTCCTTGAATGGCTTTTCTAAGGTTTTCCATTGCCTGTTTCCACTGGTCATCCGACCTTTTGATTGCCTGGATTTGTTGTTGTAAAATTCCATTAATGATGGCTTTAATTTCCTTGACCGTAGGCATGGCCCCCGTCTTTTCAAACATCTTCGCGAATGGGGACTTAAGCAAGAAAGCGTCCTTGCTATCGCTGGGATCGATAGGCTGAGGAGTTGGTGGTGGTTGTGATTCAGGTGGTGGCTTCGGTCCGGTGGGTGGGGTAGATTCTGTCATAGATTTCCTCTCTCCCCTTCAGCATAGGTGAAAAGAGGAAAAATTTCAAGAGAGATCAAAAGGAGTGATTAAAAAAAAATATACACTTTTGCCACCTCTCAATTTTTAAGAGATTTCTTAAAAATTGAGATATGAATACACTAAAGGTCAATCGTGTAAACTAGTTCCTTACAATGCAATCGATAAAGGCTAAGGCATTTTCTCTTTTGGCAAAAAAGGCCTATTTCTCCAAAGAACTAGAGCGCAAGCTCCGTGAAAAGGACTATCCCATTAATGAAATTCTCCCCATCCTGAAGGAGCTTAAGGCGCAGGGTTGGCTCAATGATGAGGATCTAGCAGCTCGCTATGTAGAGCGACTGAAAGCCAAGGGATATGGCCGGAGGGTGATTGCTTTGAAGCTGCGGGAGAAGGCGGGGCCGATAGAAGTGTCCATTGAAGAATCTGAAGATGCGGCGCTTGCCTTGATTGAAAAAAAATATCGAAGGGATCTACCAGAAAAAAAAGAAAAAGTGATTGCCGCCCTTATGCGCCGAGGCTTTTCCTATGAATTGATCAAAAACCTTCTAGAGAATATAAGGAAAGGGTGATGATGCGCAAAATTCTACTTTTTTTCTTGATCTGTTTTTTCCCTTTAGTAGCTGGTGAAGGCGAAGCATACAACGAGAAGTATATCGTCCTTCCGGAAGAAAAAGTCCATGAGGGAGATTATTTTGCTGCGGGAAAAACCATTGAGATTTCTGGGGTTGTGAACGGAGATGTCTATGCTGTTGGCTCTCAGATTATCATCGACGGCCATGTGCTTGGAAGTGTCATTGCTTCGGGGCTTTCGATCGAAATTTCCGGGATTGTTAATGAAAATGTACGACTCGCTGGTGGGCAAATTGAAATCAATGGGACGATAGGCCGCAATGTGACTGCGGCAGCTGGAAACATTCAATTTGCTACTAGATCTTCTGTAGGAGGCAATGTAGTTCTCACCGGTGGCATTGTCGATCTTTACGGAAATATTAAAGGAGACCTTTCTTTTTCTTCTTCGAATGCTCGGTTGCTAGGAGATGTGGGAAAAAATGTTAAGGCCAATGTAGGAAAATTTCGCATTGGTTCGAAAGCAAATATCAATGGAAATCTCAATTATAGTAGTCCCGAAGAGGCCCACATTTCTCCAGGGGCCGAGATCAACGGAAATGTGCTCTATAAACCTTCACAGGTTTCAAAATTTTTCAAAGGGAAGTGGCAGAAGAGGATTTTCTTGGGATCCCGAATGGTTGGAATCCTGATGAACTTTGTCTTCAGTTTTGTGCTTGGCGCCGTTTTCTTGAAAGTTTTTCCCAGGAAGCTCAAGAAAACGCTCGATAAACTACAAAATGCTCCATGGAAATCCTTGTGGACAGGACTGCTTGTCCTCATTCTTCTTCCCATTGTTTGTTTGATTCTCTTTATCACGATTCTCGGTTTTCCCATTGGTCTTGCACTGCTTGCCATCAGTGTTCTGGGTTTTTATACAGCGAAGATTTTTCCCATCATATGGTCTATGAATGCACTCCTTCCCAAAATCCATATGAAGCAGGACTCTCTCGTGGGATTGGCGATTGGGCTTATTCTCTTCTTTTTGCTCGTCCAGGTGCCCTTTTTGGGAGCCTTGCTCATGGCTGTTTTTACCCTTTTGGGTTTAGGAGCTGTTGTCTTATCTCGTGTCCCACGAAAAAAGGTCACAGCACAAAAAACTAAAAAATCCCGCTGACTTTCTTCTTGTGAATAATATGTAGCCATGCTTGAATCATAAATTTCATTAAAGCGGTGATTTGGTGAATTTTGTGAGTCAATTTAAGATCGTTATCCACTCGATTCTACTTGCAACTACTCCTTTTTTTCTTGCCTATCCACAAGATAACCTGGGGCATGCCGATTTTCATGTGCAGATGGTTCATTCAAGATTGAAGAAAAATGTGAGAAAATCAAAAAGATACCATCTTGTTTCTTACGATGAAATTCTCGATCTCCTAGAAGAGATTGAATCAGGAAAAAAAGAATACCGAGAACAAGATTTAAGAAGAATTAATCGTTTTTTGTCTTATTTAGCTAAGGAAGGAGTGCTTTCCAATTTCGATGATGCTCTTGCTCTGAGTAAAGATATTGAAGATTTGCTTGATGATGATATCGATGATCATGAATATGTATTTGCTACTTCAGATGAGTATTCAATTATTCCAGCGGTTAACCATGATCAGGCTGACATCTTTCTATGCAAAAATAGGCTGAGTAAAAAGTGGAAAAAAACAAAAAAATTCGTCAAAAATCACAAAAAAGAAATCATTATTGGAGCTGTCATTGTTATAGCTACAGCAACTGTTGTTGTTGCAGTTGTAGCGACTTCTTCAGCCGGGGCAGCAGCGGCAGCAGCTGGTGTTGCTGGAGCTGCTTCATCATCTAAATCAGGCAATGGAGAAAAGGCAAGGCGAACACCAAAAAATTCCACTAGTTCTTCTTCATCTTCTGTAGATGTCAATACCATTTTAGATGCAACTAATGAAGCCCCGGCCTTACAAGCTATTGTGGATGAACAGGTCAATGATTTTAAAGAATTTATGGCAGAAGATGCTCTTGTGGATCAATCTATTCTTACCCGGGAACAAAGCGTTGTTTCATTCGGAGAAAAAACGAAGGAACTTGGATCTTTCTTAGCCCACCAAATTTTTGAAGAAGTCTCTGAATTAGCTTTTGTCGTCCCAAAATTATGTGAAGAAATAAAAGATGTTAGTTGCGAACTTTTACCTCAAAGTCTGCTTTCTTCAGAGGGAGAATGCGGTTCTTCTAATCCTATAGAAAATTATGAATCTAAAATTTCTCGTGGACATCATTTAATCGATCAAGTCTTTTCTACTGATCAGGCAGAATGTTATGAAAATGGATTCAATACCATTGAGAAAGACTTTGCTATTGGAATAATCCCACCTCCGGGAAATTTTTCAAAAGGGTTAAATCTATCGAGATTTAGAAGAGCTATTGCGGCTGGAGAAGACACTTCGATTGTAGCAACGGAGCTTGGGTATTCTACGAAGGAAGTATCTCAGCTGGAACAAGCTGGAATCTTGGAAAAGACAATCGAAAACGCAAAGAAAAGTTTGAGTGAAGAATCATTAGTTACAAAAAATCATACGTTTCAAGCGGCAGCAATGGGTCGAGGAAATGCGGGATTTCTGAGAAATAATCTTCCTCGATCAAGTAAAGAACTGCAGAAAGGAATTAAAAGCTGCGAAAGACAAATTGCACTTCATAAAGATAAAATATTAAATCCTGAGAAATATATCGAAAACTGGTGTGATTTTGATCCCCGTCGAAAACAAGCTCTTATACAAAAAAAATGGCAATCGGATATTAACCGTTTGATAGAACAAAGAGATATCCTGCAACAAATATTAAATGACAAATTGATGCAATAAGAAATATGGTGCAAAGTAAATTTGAAAATTATCTTTATGATTTAGGTTTCTTTCTTAAAGAAAAAGCTAAAGATGCCAAGAAATCTGTAAAGACTGCTTCGGATTCAGAAGATGTAGCATATCAAGAAGGATATGTGATGGCCTACTTTGAAGTTATTGATTTAATGAAGCAACAAGCTAAGGCCTTTAATATAGCAGAAAAAGACATCGGTCTTGCTGATATTGATCCGGAGAGAGATTTGCTTTAGATGAGTAAGAAGTTTTCAATTAGAATTGCTAGTGACACAAGTAGAGAA
This sequence comes from Chlamydiota bacterium, assembly GCA_003228815.1. Lineage (GTDB taxonomy): Bacteria > Chlamydiota > Chlamydiia > Chlamydiales > Rhabdochlamydiaceae > Sacchariniichlamydia. Next base: position 9,644 of record QIGB01000022.1, read on the forward strand.
AAAGTTTTTGCAGAAATTTACTACAATAATGAGGAATGGGCAGAAATTTCCCAAGAAGAAGAGAACCCGGTCGTAGTATTTTCCCCTCCTTTGCGTGGGAAATATTGGGAGTTTTCATTAGAAGAGGCATTAGCAGCTCTTGAAAAAGCTAAAGAAGAATTGCTGTATTAACTCACTTGCCCCCTATCCCTTTCTGGAGCTACCTGCACGATGAATCTGCTGCGCTTTGCTCGTCGGAAAGGTGAACTCCACTTTCCCTTCCTCACGAATCTTGCAGCTTCTCCGTTCGTTAACGCTCCAAAAATCGATAGGGGACAAGTTGAGTTATTAGAGAGAGCAAAACAACTTGCCATACGATGTGCCAAAGAAGATGAATTGTGAAATAATGAGTAAGTTTGAAATTGAAATCGTGCATTATTTTGAAAATGAAGAGGCGGTTGCCGAAATTTATTATGATTCTTTTCAATGGGCTGAAATTTCTAAAGAAAATGGAGAAACAAAAATAATGTTTTATTCTCATCCAGATAAAGAGCATTGGGAATTTCCTTGTGAAGAAGCCCTAAAAACACTTGAACGAGCAAAAAACATTTTTCTCACTAGAAGAAATAAAAGAAGCAGTTTGCAAGAAGAGGTAGTTTTGGATCCTAAGCAAGTAAATGAACAGGCACAAAAAGTACTAGAAGGCATTGTAAATCACCCTCAGAAAAAAATGATTCAGGGTAGACTGAAAAGATTTGGAAATGTTGTTGATATTTATGCTCCTGATTTGGGGGGAGCTCGTTATCTCGCAGATGGGGAATTTGTTGGTTTTTTAGAGCCTTAAGGTAAACAAATGGAAAAATTTCGTATAACAATAGCAAGTCTTCCCGATAGAGAACATCTTGTAGCTGAAGTACTTTATGATGGAATACAGTGGGCAGAAATTTCTCAAGAGACAGACGAATTAATGATTCAGTTTTATTCTCATCCTGATAAGGAATATTGGGAATTTTCGTGTGAAGAAGCTCTTGGGGTTCTTGAACGTGCAAAAATGAAATTGTTGAATTGATTCCTACTGAAAAAAGGTTTTGATCAGAGTCCCTTGCAATCGGGTTTTCTTTCTGGCAAGGTCGTTTTCAGGTAAGCTTAGAACTCGCCATGTCCTGGATAGCGAGGGAAGGGGATCACATCCCGAATGTTTTCGATTCCACTCACAAATTGAATGAGCCGCTCAAACCCAACACCAAAGCCAGAGTGGGGCACAGTCCCATATTTTCTCAGTTGCAAATACCACCAGTAGTTGTCTGGGTCGAGTCCAAACGCGAGAATTTTTTTCTCGAGCATGTCGAGCCTTTCTTCCCGTTGGCTGCCGCCAATTAGTTCTCCGATTTTAGGGACGAGAAGATCGAGGGCGGCAACGGTTTTACCATCGTCATTGCTTCGCATATAGAAGGCTTTGATTTTTTCAGGGTAATCTTTCAAAAAGACCGGCTTTTTGCAATGTTCTTCGGCGAGGTAACGTTCATGTTCGGATTGGAGGTCCATGCCCCATGCGACGGGGAATTCAAACGTCTTATTGGATTTTTCGAGCAGGGTAATGGCTTCGGTGTAGGAAAGTCTGGCAAATTCATTTTCTAGCGCATTTTTGAGCCTATCGAGAAGCCCATTTTCCATGAATTTGTCAAAGAATTCCATATCCTCACTGCAATGATCGAAAAGATGCTGGATCATGGCTTTTGTATAGCTTTCGGCGACATCCATGTTGCCTTCCAGGTCGCAAAATGCCATCTCAGGTTCCATCATCCAAAATTCAGCTAGGTGACGGGTGGTATGGGAATTTTCTGCGCGAAAGGTGGGGCCAAAGGTATAGACATCACAAAGGGCACAGGCCATTGCTTCTGCGTTGAGTTGGCCAGAAACGGTGAGGTATGCCGGGCGAGTGAAAAAGTCTTTGCTAAAGTCGATTTTGCCGTCACTGTGTCGGGGTGGCTCATCAAAATCGAGGGAAGAGACGAGAAACTGTTCTCCCGTACCTTCTGTGTCGGCCGTGGTGATGATGGGTGTCTGAATATAGAGAAAATCTCTCTCTTGAAAAAACTTGTGCGTGGCAAAGGATAGAGCACTACGGATCCGAGTGGCTGCACCTTGGGTGTTAGTGCGGGGGCGTAGGTGGGCAATGGACCGCAAAAATTCGAAGGAATGGCGCTTTTTTTGGAGGGGATAATCCTCTGCTGGGCAGCTGCCATAAAGGGTGATGCTTTCTGCTTTGAGTTCGAAGTTTTGCCCCTTCCCAGGACTTTCGACAAGAGTTCCCGTGATGGCAGCGCTTGCACCTGTGGTGAGTTTCTCAAATTGTGGGCGTAGGGGTTCTTCAGCAATCACTTGCAAATTGCCGAGACGGGAGCCATCATTGATCTCAATGAAGGCAAAGCTCTTTTGATCACGCAAGGAACGAATCCAGCCTGCGACAGTGAGTTTCTTGCCGATCTGCTCTTTGGTGATGTTTTTGATTTTTGTTCTCATTTGGCAAATTTCCTCAGTTGGGCAATTTCGTCTTTCCACATAGAGAGCCCCTTTGGGGTTTCTAGATATTTTGGGATTTCACGAAGCTTTTCATGTTGCATCATGAAACGAAAGGCTTCGATCCCGATTTCTCCTTCGCCGAGGTGGGCGTGGCGGTCGCGCCGCGAGGCAAAGGGTTTCATCGAATCATTGAGATGAAAGCCGTAGAGATGTTTCAATCCTATGACATCATCGAATTCGTCCAAGGTTTTTTCCCAGGCTTTTTTGGTGCGGATGTCATAGCCAGCAGCAAAAATGTGGCAGGTGTCGATACAAACTCCAATGGGGATTTTGCTTTCCAATTCTTCAATGATGAAGGCCAGGTGCTCAAATTTATGGCCAACAGAGCTTCCCTGTCCAGCCGTTGTCTCGAGAAGGAGGCGGGTAGAACCAGCTGCGCAAAGCTTTTCAAATTTTTTGAGGCTAGAAACGATTTGCTCAAGGCATTCTTCTGTTGAGCTTTCCGTAGCAGATCCGGGATGGAAGTTGAGGAAATCGATTTCTAGTTTATGGCACCGTTTAATTTCGTCTCGAAAAGTGGTTACGCTTTTTTCGCGCAAGTCTTCCTTGGGAGAGCCGAGATTGATGAGGTAACTGCTATGACTCATAATTTTTTTGAGCCCTGTTCTTTCACGCGTTTTTTCCCAAAGATCGGCCATTTCTTTGGTGATTTCCCGCCCTTTCCACTGTTTTTGATTGCTTGTAAAAATTTGGATCGTGGTTGCGCCAATTTCTTCTCCTTGCAAAAGGGCATGATGCACACCGCCGGCTGTAGAGGTGTGTGCGCCAATAAGGAGTTTTTCCGGAGGTGTTTTTGCCATTAATCCTTTCCTAAAACTTAAGAATTATAGAGAATGGATTAGATCATTTCAACTGATGAGAGGGTATGAAATCATTTCACTTACGGAAATCTAAAAAAATCCTTATAGCTGTCTATCAACTTTGGAGGCGGAAGAAAAAACGTCTTCTTCCTGCTCAGACAAAGGAAATCCAAAACGATTTGCGCACTCTTCAAGAAGAAGTCCGAAAGAAAAATCGGGACGGGGCCAACTATATGGCTCACAAATGTATCGATTACGCAAATGGTATTTTAAAGAAAAATCCCTTTGAACAGGTGAGAGATTTTATTCTCGCTTTGGCTTTTGCTCTTGTTTTTGCGCTGATCATCCGACAGGTATGGTTTGAGCTGTATGAAATTCCTACTGGATCTATGCGGCCCACTTTAAAGGAAAAAGATCGATTGATTGTTTCGAAGACAGATTTTGGGATCAATATTCCCTTTACGACGAAACATTTATATTTCGATCCACTGCTTGTGAAGCGCTCTGGAATCATTGTTTTTACGGTAGAAAACATGGATGTCCATGATCCTGACACGATGTATTTTTGGATCTTCCCAGGAAAGAAGCAATATGTGAAGCGGATGATGGGAAGACCGAGGGATATCGTCTATTTTTATGGGGGCAAACTCTATGCAATCGATGGGATTGGCAGAGATATTTCCGATCAGTATCAACTAAAAGATCTCGAAAAAATTGACCACGTCCCTTTCATCCATTTTGATGGGTCTGTGGCAGTCGCCGAGCCGTTTCGCTCTTCTGCCGGGAATGCTTATCAAATGGCGGTGATCCATCAAATGAATGAGCCAGTCGCAAGGCTGACAGCTATTGGCAACAATCGGTTTGAAGGGGAGATGCTGCACACATCGCGGATTCACAATCGTAAATATCCTCCGGTGAAGAACTATAGCGATCTGTGGGGAATTGGAAATTATGCAATCGCACGCATTGTTCCAAAAGAGGAGATTCGAAAGTTTGCTGAGCGCAATGGGATAGAGCTTGATGAGACAAAATATTACCTAGAGCTGAAGCATCATCCAGATCTCAAAAACCTCGAGCTTGGCAGGGATTTTAGAGGGAGAATCCGCCCGCAATTTATTTTGAATACTTCGATTGTCCCTCTCAATGACGCTCATTTGAAAGCACTTTGTGACAATCTCTACACTGGTCGCTTTGTTGTGAAAAATGGCTACGCAATGCGGTATCAACTCGGGGGACAACCAACAACTGCGAGTCATTATCTCACACGTTTGGAAGGGGTGCCCGACGGAACGTATGAGTTTTATTATGGCAAGGGATACGAGATCAAATGGGGCGGCACGGCTAAACCGCTTCCTCCCAATCATCCTCTGATGCGCTGTGGTGCCGAATGGGTGAGGAAACTCTTTAACTACGGGATCGATTTTGACAGGCGCCTTGCATTCGGTCCTCATTTTGATACCAGTCGTTTTGTCTATTTCCGCGATGGAGATCTGTATGTGATGGGAGCACCTATTTTCAAAAAGGATGATCCGGCATTGCAGGCATTTGTCGAAAAAGAAAATGCAAGACAAAGTAGTGCGAATCCCCAAAATCCTTACCAAGCTTTTGTAGATAGTGGGCCTCCTCTCGATCAGAATGGAAAAATCGATGTTGAGAAAATTCGAAAGTACGGTCTGTTGATCCCTCCAAAATCCTATCTTGCTCTTGGAGACAATTTTGCCATGAGTGCAGATAGTCGTGATTTTGGTTTTGTGCCACAGGGAAATTTGCGCGGCGGTCCCTCCTTTATTTTCTGGCCTTTCGGCTACCGTTTTGGGGTGCCCAACCAACCCTCCTACCCTTGGCTCACCATTCCGAATGGATTGGTTTGGCTAGCTGCATGCATTTGCTTTGGAATTTGGTATGTGATACACAGACGTCATCACAAACTTCCCTTGAAAGATCTATGAGACCTATAGATACCCCGCAATTTGTCTCGCGCTCGGCCTTCCGATTCTTTTCCGGCACTTTTTTGAGTAAGGTCACTGGAATGCTGCGGGATATGGCGATGGCCTTTTATTTTGGGACCTCCCCGGCGCTAGCTGCTTTTTTGCTTACTTTTCGCTTTGTTTATCTTGCTCGTCGGCTCTTTGGCGAGAGCCTTCTCCATCAGGGGTTCATTCCCCATTTTGAAGAAAAACGGGCTGAAAATTCCAAACGTGCTGCCGTCTTTTTCCGAGATCTCTTTTGGAGCATGGTCGTTTTTCTTTTGGGGCTCGTTTTTCTTGGAGAGATTGTCCTTTCCATCTTTAATGGGGAAGTTGTCCGACTTGCAAGTCTCATGCTCCCAGCAGTCTTTTTTATCTGCCTTTTCGGCTTTTGTACGGGGCTTTTACAATCGGAAAGAAGCTTCTTTGTTCCTTCTGTTGCTCCAGCGCTTAGCAATATTGTTTGGATTTTAGGGGTTTTTCTTCTTAAGGCCCTACCCCTCTCAAGAGCTGCTGAGGGACTTGCGATCACCCTCTCCATCGCCTTTTTCCTTCAATGGACCATGACCATTCCAAAAATGTGGGCTTTTTTGAAACAACACCTTTCTGTGAAAGAGATCTTTAAAGTTTCCCTTTTTTCTTCTGAGATTCGAACCTTAGTCCGCCCTCTGATGTTGGGAATGATTGGAGTCGCTTCGGTACAGATCAATAGCGCCCTGGACGGTATTTTCGGCCATTTTGCCTCTTCTGAGGGGCCCGCCTATCTGTGGTATGCCATCCGAATCCAACAACTGCCCTTAGCCCTTTTTGGGATCGCCCTCTCTTCGGCCCTTCTTCCCTCACTTTCTCGCGCACATAAGCAAGGCAATAGAAAGCACTATTTTTCCCTTCTCACCTTTGCAAGGAAGCGGGCTTTTGCCCTTATTTTCCCCTGTATGATCGGAATTTTTGTTCTGGGCCTTTCGAGTATCAACCTCCTCTTTGGAAGAGGAGATTTTAGCTCGGTTGCAACGATGCAAACGACCCTTTGTTTATGGTCTTATGGATTGGGCCTTCTTTCCATGGTCCTTGTCCAAATCTATGCCCCAGCCTTTTATGCCAAAAAAGACTATCGCACCCCCATGCTTGGATTTGTTTATTCGACGATTCTCAATATCCTTCTCAATGCTCTTTTCGTCTTCTATTTTAAGATGGGCGCGTTCAGCATTGCCCTTGCGACCAGTATTGCCTCGACCGCCAACCTCTTTTACCTCTATCAAAAACTCGAAAAACCAAAGGAAAGTTGGTCTTCTTCGCGTCGAGTTGCCATCCCCACCCTTCTCGTCGGCGGGATTGTAATGGCTTTTGGCCATTGGGGTTTAGGGGATTTGTCGCTCATGCTTGGCTCAAAAGACATCCTCTTTCCCAGGCAGCTTACAGAGCAAGCCCTCCACTTTTTTTCTCAAACGGGACTCTATTTTGCTCTGTTTTTCTTGCTGTGCAAACTTTTCCAAGCAGAAGATATTTTGAATCTCTATTCTTCTAAAGTCGCCCAGCGGAAATCGATCTCGTAAAGTTCTGACATATAGACATCTTTCAACTTATCGCTTTTGGCATATGCGATCGTGGTGAAATATACGGGGATTACAGGCATTTCTTCCATGAGAATAGTTTCTGCCTTGTTGAAGAGGGTTCTTCGGAGGATCGGATCGGCCTGTCTCTCCGCCAAATTGATCAAATGCTTGTATTCTGCATTTTCCCAGCGAGACATATTGACTCCATCTGATTTTTCTCGAAAGGTTTGCATGATATAGATTGGGTCTCTGAGCCAGGACTGCCATTGCACACCCCCAATCTGATAATTCCCTTTTTGCAGTTTGTCATAATGGAATTTCCATTCCTGCTGTTCCATCTTGATATTTAAGCCAAATACTTGATTCCATTGCTCCTGCATAGCAGTCGCAATGCGCATATGTATGGGAGCAGCATTATAATTGATCGTAATTTCTGGGAGATCCTCCTTTTGAATCCCCATTTCGTCGAGGGCCTCTTGAAAGAGAGCAAGTGCGCGCTCTCGATCATTATCCTGAAAGAAGGGGGTTTCTTGGCTTGCCAATGAATGGGGCAAAACACCCATTGCAGGAGTCTCTTCCTTCTGAAGGAGGTGGTCGATGATCAATTGCCGATTGATTGCATAGGCAAAAGCCTGGCGCATCTTTTTGTTGTTAAAGGGAAAAGATTCGGTATTCAAAAAAAACCAGTACAATCCCAGTGTTTGGAAAAAATGCACCTTGCCCTCCTTGCGGAAGGCTTCAATTGCATCCAAGGGCATCTTTGAAAGGGGGTCTCCCAGCCACTCAAGTTGTTTTTTTTCAAAAAGGTTCAATTGCGTACTTGCATCTTTGATGATGGCAATATGAATTCCGGGTAAATGAACATTTTTGGCATCCCAATACTTTGGGTTTTTCTTGACGACGATTTCATCTTCAATGCGGAGGCGTTCCAAAGAAAATGGTCCGCTGCAAACAAAATCTTTTCCTACTTGGTTGGCCCAATGAGGATTCTCTTGATCGACACGGGCATTGACAGGAAAAAAGGGAGAAGTTGCGGTCACCTCGAGAAAATAGGGAGTTGGATGGGAAAGTCGGACTTCTAAAGTCTTCTCATCAAGAGCTCGAATTCCCACCGATTCGATCATTTTCCTACCCCTTAAAATCTCACGTGCATTTTTAATCGGATAAAAATTTTGCACGCCCAAACTTCCGGTTTTTGGATCAATCACTTTTTTCCATGAATATTCGAAATCATAGGCAGTAATTTCCTCTCCATTGGACCATTTAGAGGGCCGGAGATGAAAAGTGTACGTCATATGGTCATCAGAGAGTTCATAACTCTCTGCAAGAGCGGGCTCAACCTCTCCATTCCTCCCAATGCGCATGAGTCCTTCAAAGAGCATCTTTGTTCCAAATGCAGAGGGGTAGGTGATAGCCTCTCTTGGATGGAGAGAAAATGTGCTACTAATAAAACTAATATGTAAATATTGAGTTTTTTGTGCAGGAACATGGGGAGTGTCTTTTTTTTGACACCCTGCAAGAAATACATAAAAAATTAAGAAAAATCGTAAAATATGCTTCATTTTTGATTCTTTATGGGTTTAAGTATGAAAAAAAATTGCATTTTTTTCTAGAAAAAATTTCTTGTGTCCACTAGATTTGATCTTGTCTATGGCATCACGTACCCAAAAAGAAAAAAAAAGAAAATTTCCTGAGATTCAACCCCATTTTCCGCAACTAGCGCAATCTACTATTCTTTCCGCTCACCTTCAGAAAGGACAAGAGATTCTCAGGGAACTTTTGCCTGAGGAATTTCTCTTAGTTCCCAAAGGAAAAGAGGTGAAATGGCTCCTTGAGAAGCTTCCTCTTGTAAAATGGAATTCGCCTCAAAACACGCCAGATTGTCTCACTCTTTATTTTCTTTGTTCTCCTACACAAGAGGTTAAATCGGAAAAAGTCCTTCTTGAAGTTATTCGTAGGTGGCTGATTCCAGAGAAAGAGATCAATATCCTCGGTTTCGACAATCTCTATTTTTACATGAAAGGTTTTTCCTCGAGGCTTTTTTTTCTTGCTGAGGTAAAAATTTTGGTTGAGGATGGGAGAGAACTCAGTCTCATCGAAGAACATCTCCCTCTGTTATCCAATGAACTCAGCCTCAGCCTGTCTTCATCGAAATATCTCGAACATATTCTCGATACGAAAGCCCTTACTCTCGATCAAAAATCGTCCCAGGTACAGCACTATTTGCGCAAACTCACTGAAAGAGCTCCAAGACACTTTGACATAGAAATCTTTCGAGAAATGAGCACTTTTTTCGCCCTCTCAATGCCCGACTTTCGAAAGTTCCGCATGCCCAAGCATATCACACGAGTGATAGTTTCCCACTTTTTGATGCGAAAAAAGATCCTTCATTATTTATCTGTCTCTCCTGAGAAAAGACATGTCGAGTTTCGTTTTGTCCGCTCAAAGCTCTATTTTCCTTTTGGCACCAAGCCAGTCCTTGGTCTCTCGATTGCTGTTGTTCTTTCAGATCGCTATGAGATCTTTGAAGAGACCCACATCCTCGATGCTGTACAGAAATTCGTTCCTGATGCGCAAATTGTCAAAGGTTCTTACTATTTCTATCAGGCGAATCATGACCCGATCAAATACCTCTATCTGGAGCTAGAGAAAAAAGATGGATCGCCATTTCAGCAGGAAGAAATTCGCTTTCTCAATCGAGTGCTCAGAGAAGAACTCAAAAAACGGATAGAACGACTCATTCCATCTGTATTCATGATCCGCAATGAAGAAGAGGTGATGCGCAATATCCTACTTCTTTCTCAAGAGCTAAAATATCTCTCGGATTTGCCTCAAGTCATGATTAATTTTGAAAAGCAAGAAGGGGGTGATCTCTTCTTCACAGTGCTTGTTGTGCGGGTATTAAAAAAACATGATTCCCTCTTAGAAAAACTTTTTCAATTCAAAAAAGGAAATTTTCGCTTTATCCCAGATCGGGTCCAAAATGTTGGGTATATTCGGAAAAAAAATCCCAAAGAAGCCAATGTTTTTCATCTTTGTATTCCAAAAGATCGATCCATATTGCGGACGAACTCCTCTGTAAATTTTTATCTAGCAAGACAGAAAGTCATTTCCATCCTCATAGAAGCTCTAGGAGAGGTCCGAGATTACAATGGGGGAATGATCCTCAAACAAGGAGAGCTTTTTTCGCAATTTAAAGAAGCTTTTTCTGGCAACGAATCTTCTGACCAAGAACTGCTTGAAAACTTCTTTTTTTCTCTTACTCCCATTGAATCCCAAGCGACGACTTCCCTTACTGAACTGAAGACTCTTTTCCAACTATGTTTAGATGCAACAGAGCAGGACCTTACTAAAAGAGGAAGTTTTTTCCAGAAAACAATCAAAAGAAAAAATTTTTGTTTTGCCATTTTGAGGACAAAAGAGAGATCCATTGAGAATATTCTCAACGAAGAGATCAGCAAACTTGAGAATTTCTCAAAATCTCTAGTAAAAACGGGGGTCAATTATCAAGGAACCTTCTTACAAGGGATCATCTACGAAACCACGAATCCATTGCAGAAAAAACAATTCCAAGCTTTTATTGAAAGTGCTTTGAACAAATGGAGAGATAAAATTGCAAATCAACAAGAATTGCGTATTAGTTTTATCGCATTGCCTCTTTCTCTTGATCCAAGGCTTTGGGGGGATGAGTATTCTAGTAATGTTATCAAAATGCTCTATGAAGGACTCACTCGGATCTCCCGTGATAGCAAACCTTCTCTAGCGCTCGCTCAATCTGTTGATATTTCAGCGGATCGAAAAAGATATATTTTTAAGCTTCGCCCATCCAAATGGTCAGATGGCAGTCCGCTTAAAGCTTATAGTTTTGAATACGCCTGGAAAAAAATTCTTTCTCCTTCTTTTTATACTCCCTTTGCCTATTTCTTTTATCCGATCAAAAATGCAAAAGCAGCAAAAGAGGGGAGAATAGAAATAGATAAAGTGGGCATAAGAACGATCGATGATCAGACCTTGGTTGTAGAATTGGAAAATCCCACACCAGAGTTCCTTGAGCAAATTGCTCTCCCCCTTTATTCACCTATTCATTATGCCTTGGAGAAATTACATCCAAATTGGGCGCAAAGTGGTCCAGAGACTTATATTTGTAATGGTCCAATGAAATTGAAAGAGATTCAAGCAAATGGCGGATATATTTTTGAAAAAAATCCAAATTATTGGGATCAGGAAAATACTAAACTCAACAGGATTTTGATTTCAAAGAATAATTCCGAAACAGCTATTGAGATGTATAACAATAATGAAATCGATTGGCTCGGTCACCCGATGCGTCCTTGGGAGTCTTATTTCACAACTGGAGATAATGAATGTTATACTAAATTTCTTGGAACACATTGGTGTGTTTTTAACACACAACGTTATCCTTTTGATCACCTAAAAATGCGCCAAGCATTTACGTATGCGATTGATAGAGAGCGCATTTCTCGCTTCTTTCCAGAAACCACTATGCCTGCGATATCTCCTCTTCCTCTCATCCATGCAAGTATGTTCGATGACAAACAGACAAAAGGAGACAAAGAAATTGCTCAGAGATTATTCGAGGAGGCTTTAAGAGAAGTAGGCCTCACACGAAAAAACTTCCCCATTATTACCCTCTACTATGGTGGTGGTCTCGGAAGAGAAAAAATCGCCAAGGCTCTGGTGGCCATGTGGGAAGAGATCTTCGGCATCTCCTTCCGATTAGAAGAATATCCATTCCATATTCTTTTCTCAAAAATGGTTAATGGAGATTTCCAGACCGGAATGATAACCTGGAAAGCATGGGTTAACGATCCTTTCTATACTCTAAATTCTTTTCAATATCGAAGTAATCGGGTCAATTTCGCAAAATGGGAACATTCCAAATACCAAAAATATCTGGAATGTGCCAAAAAGGAAACCATTTCTGAGAATCGAAATGTATATTTTAAAAAAGCAGAAGAGATTTTAGTTCAAGAATGTCCAGTCATCCCTATTTTCTATGAAGCCTATCGCTACACGTATAAGCCAGAGCTTCAAGGAGCCTTTTGCTCAGATGCGGGAAATATTGATTTTCGATGGGCTTCCATCGCTCCCCGATAAATTTTTTTGACATTAAAACTGCTTCAGGTTTACACTTGTTGTTGAAAAAAACCTAAGATCTTCGGATCGCATGAAAAAAGAGGTTGTATTATGGCTACTTTTCTGAATTTCAATAGAGATCAAGCAAGTCATCACAAAAGTACTGATTTTGATATCGATTTTGCTCTCAAAAAGAATGCTTGGTTTCCGAATTTAGATCCTCATCAAGCAGAAAAACTCCTTGTTGGCAAGTCTGTCTATACGTACTTGCTTCGCCCAAATGTAATTGGGAGGGGATTTTCCATATCCTTCATTCATCCAAATGGTACGATTCATCATGACAATTTTACCTTAATCGATCCCCGCTATGGAATCTGGCGTAATGCGGCTCACTCTCATGTAGGAAAACTTGAAAAAGTGATTTGCGACATGATGGAGTGCACTCCCGTCGATCTGCAACCACTAAAATGATGCCAATCTCATCTTGCTACTGCGCAAGAATCCTTGCGAAGTAGCAGAAACGATTGAGGCCGCGGCAAAATGCCGCGGCCTCTTTATTTGAACAAAAATAGGATTTTTTTAGCTTGTGTGGGCTAAGAATTCGCAGATCAGAGGAACATTCACAGGGAGAGAAAATGGGATTTGATCTAGCTCGGGGAGCACTTCCATCTGTCCAGCAAATTTTGCGGGCTCTTGGCGGGCTCTTGGCTGAGATACTCAGGAAGATCACGAGTATACTCAAGCGCAAACTTGATCATTGCCATGTTTTGGGACTTGGGCTTGATGGAGACTACCATTCCTGGTTTTACCTGGAACGAACGGATATCGACTTTTTTCCCATTGACGAGAACGTGGCCATGAGAAACAAGTTGCTGGGCAAGGAGCCTTTTGCTCAGATGCGGGAAATATTGATTTTCGATGGGCTTCCATCGCTCCCCGATAAATTTTTTTGACATTAAATCAGCTTCACATATACACTTATTGCCGAAAAACGTAAGATCTTCGGATCGCATGAAAAAAGAGGTTGTATTATGGCTACTTTTCTGAATTTTAGTCGAGGTCAAGAAGTAAATCTGAAAGACGTTGATTTTGATGTCAATGCTGCTCTCAAAAAGAATGCTTGGTTCTCGAATTTAGATCTTCATCAAGCAGAAACACTCCTTGCTGACAAGCCTGTCTTTACGTACTTGCTTCGCCCAAATGTAGTTGGGAGGGGGTTTTCTATCTCTTTCGTTCACACAAATGGGACTGTTCATCACAACAATTTTACTTTGATCGATCCCAAATATGGAATTTGGCGTAATTGTTCTCACTTTCATGTAGGAAAGCTTGAAAAAGTGATTTGTGACATGATGAAGTGTACCCCTTTCGATCTACAACCAGTAAAATGATGCCAATCTCATCTTGCTACTTCGTAAGGAATCTTGCGAAGTAGCAGAAATGACTGAGACTGAGGCAAAATGCCGCGGCCTCTTTTTAAATGAATGCATGATTCATTCATCAAAACATCAGCAAATTTCTTGAGAGATAAATCGATGGATGGTTCTTTTATTGCAGGTGGATCATTTGCCGTACATTTAGGAAGTCCAAGCTAAAAATGATTCTCATCGCTTCTATTGTTCCCAGATAAAATTTTTGCTATTAAAGCATTTCTCCAAGTATACTTGACCCCGAAAATCCAATACAATTGGATCAAAAAAAAAGAGGTTGCATATGGCTACTTTTCTGAATTTTAGTAGAGCTCAAGAAGACAATCTGAAATGCGTTGATTTTGATGTCAATGCTGCTCTCAGAAAAAATGCGTGGTGTCCCAATTTGGATCCCTGTCAAGCAGAAGAACTTTTATATAGCAAGCCTGTCTATACGTATTTGCTTCGCCCGAATATGATTGGAAGAGGATTCTCAATTTCCTTTGTCCATCCAAATGGTACTATTCACCACGACAATTTTACCTTAATCGATCCCCGCTATGGAATCTGGCGTAATGCGAATGGTTATCATGTAGGAAAGCTTGAAAAAGTGATTTGCGACATGATGGAGTGCACACCTTTCGATCTGCAACCATTAAAATGATGCCAATCTCATCTTGCTACTTTTGCAAGGATTCTTGCGAAGTAGCAGAAATGACGGAGGCCGCAGCAAAATGCCGCGGCCTTTATATTTGAACAAAAATAGGATTTTTTTTAGCTGGTGTGAGCTAAGAATTCGCAGATCAGAGGAACATTCACAGGGAGAGGAAATGGGATTTGATCTAGCTCGGGGAGCACTTCCATCTGTCCAGCAAATTTTGCAGGCTCTTGGCTGAGATACTCAGGAAGATCACGAGTATACTCAAGCGCAAACTTGATCATTGCCATGTTTTGGGATTTGGGCTTGATGGAGACCACCTTTCCTGGTTTTACCTGGAAAGAGCGGATATCGACTTTTTTTCCATCGACGAGAACGTGGCCATGAGAGACAAGTTGCTGAGCAGCAAAGATCGTCGGTGCGAGCTTGAGCCGGTACACAACAGTATCGAGGCGACATTCAAAAAAGCGGATGAAGGCCAAAGGGGTAGATTCTTTTGAAAGGGCAGCTTGCTTGAAGTAGCGTACCGTTTTCTTGCGGCTAATCATCCCAAAAGAGGCACGTAGCTTTTGCTGTTCTTCAAGCTGGATCCCGAAATCCGACTTTTTCCTCCGTTTTGCACCGTGCATGCCGGGAGGATTAGGTTTGTGAAGTAGGGGATTACGAACACGGCCAAAGACGTTGACTCCAAAGCGTCGGGCAATGCGGTTTTTAGGGCCAGTATAGCGAGCCATTCAAAAACTCCTTAATCAGTTAGTAGGGCGATTCGTTGAAAAAATATATATCCATTTTTTTTCGTAGGAGATCCTGATCAGGCGCCTTGAACTTTTCTCCAAGGCTAATGTCTCCTCGAATCGGTTATTCTAAAGCAAATAAGAGTAGTAAAAAGGCGAATTTTCCACAAGAAGAAAGCTCTTGCCTTATGGGAAGGCGGTCAGTATCATAGTTTCCTATGAAAAAAAGGTATTGCATCTTGGCCTTTTACTGTTACACCGATATCGAAGATCCTCATCTTGAGGTGAAAAGGCATCGGAAATTTTTGAAAGAGCTCGATGCAAAAGCCCGGATTTATATCGCATACAATGGAATCAACGCCCAAATGAGCCTTCGCCAAGAAGATGCTTACTCGTATATCGATTGGCTGAAAAGCGATCCCCGCTTTGCAAATACCATGTTTAAAATGGACCCATCCGACGAGCATGTTTTCCCCCGGTTGACAATCAAGTTTCGCAAACAGCTTGTTTCCCTTGATAAGCTGCCGGATATCGCAAAGGGAGGGGAGCATGTCCCACCAGAAAAATGGAAAAAAATGCTTGAAGAAAGGGATGAAAATACCATTTTGATCGACGTTCGCAACGGATATGAGTCTAATATTGGTCATTTCGATGGGGCAGAGTGTCCACCTCTCGAAGCATTTAGAGAGTTTCCGCAATATGCCGAAGAATTGGCTCACAGAAAAGATCCTAAAAAAACCAAAGTGATGATGTATTGTACCGGTGGCATACGATGTGAGACCTATTCAGCTCTTTTGAAAGAGTTGGGATTCAATGAAGTGTACCAACTACTAGGAGGAGTGATCCACTATGGTCATGAAGTGGGCAATGAGTATTGGAAAGGGAAACTGTTTGTCTTTGATGATCGCCTCTCAGTTCCCCTTAGTGATGAAAAGCACGAGCTGATTAGCAATTGCCATTTCTGCAACAAAAAGTGCGATACCTATTACAACTGCGCGAATATGGATTGTAATGAACTCTTTCTCTGTTGCCCAGATTGCGCCGAAAAATATCGGGGATGTTGCTGTGAAGAGTGTTCAAAGTCCAAGCGTCGCCGTCCTTACGAGAAGACAGAGAGACCCAAGCCCTTTCGCAAATGGTACCATTATTCCGAGACAAAAGAGAAGATTCAGAATGACGACGACACCAGTGGAAATTAAATCAAACGCAAATTTTTTTCAGAAAAATTTGATTCCAGAAAAGTCCAATTTGGTCCGCTATTGTATGTATAAGGCGGGTGTTTTTGCTAGCCATAGCAATATTTTCTATGCCCATTTCGCTTCAGTAGGATGTGCAATTGCAGCAATTGCCATATCTTTTTTCAATATGCTTTCCTATTTCTTGCAGCCTCCATTCAAGATTTTGCTCAATATTGTCCAGTTTTCTCCCATCAAATCCGTGAAGAACCTTTTTTTTGATATAGCCAATGGGGTGCAAAGCCTAGTCTTTGTATCGATGGGGATGACCTTCGTTGTTGTAGGCAGTATCTTTCCAAAGGCAATTTTCACCTATTTTGCCCCAGAATATTATCAAACCCTCAAAGAACGCAATCAACACGAAATCGAGAGGAATAAGAGGAAAATTTCCCGTCTAGAGGAAGAAAACAACGAACTCTCCTCTATAATGGATACGACCAGTGCACAACTTCAGAATTTCGAGAGGGAAATTGACGATCTCAAGCATCCCAAGCCACCTCCTAAGCCACCTGCCGAGCAACCTAAGCAACCTAACAAATGGTTCAGATGGTGTTAGAAGCTAGCCTTCTTCTTCGTGGTCTTGCTCTAGGAGTTCAATCGCTGCGAATTTTAGAGTGATTAGCCCTTCCTCAAAACCTATCTCTTTGAGAAGCTCGTCGAGATACCGGAGTTCCGCAAGAAGTTGGTCATTAATGGATTCCAGTTCAGAGACACGATGTTTCAATTGTTCTACGTTAGCTTCTTCCATATTTTTACACTCCTTTTCCCCCTTTATATGCAAAAAGAGAGACAATTTTCTAATGAGAAGATTGCAAAAAAATGCAAATCGTTTAGAATGAATTCAATGAAATATGTAAATTTTTTTTTAATTTTCGCCCTTCTTGCTTTTGGCTGCCAAAAAGAGGAAGAAGAAGTGATGGATCTCGATCAAATGGCCTTACTCGAAGAGGAACTAAACGATAGCCATCTCGCAGGAGAGCCCTCTTCCTCCCCACAAGAAGTTCTGATCCAAGAAAGTAAATGAGCTACTTTCTCTCAAAATCCAATAGAAGTCGCTTGATTTTTTGACCATAGGCAAAACCACCCAATTTTCCTCCTGTTTGCACCACGCGATGGCAGGGGATTACCAGGGGGAAAGGGTTTGCTTTGCAAGCATTGCCGACCGCTCGCGCAGCTTTTGGATTTCGCAGCGATTCAGCGACATCGCGGTAAGAAAGAGTTTCTCCCATGGGAATCTCCTTTAGCGATTCGAGCACTTTTTTCGTGAAAGGGCCTAAATCAGCTTCCAAGGGAATCGGAAAAGGAGTATGTTTTTTTGCTAAAAAGGATGCAAACCACTCAGTTACAAATTCTTTTTCTATTGTCGAAATATCAAACGGCCCCAGCATCTCAAAGGCGAAAAGCTCGAAGCGACTTCCTTCTGCTAACGAAATTTTTCTTAAACGACTGTGACTAAAGAAGAGAGAAACATGAAGGGGACAAGCTAGTGCGGCTTGTCCCCATTTTCGATTAACGGGTTGTAGTTTCGTCGAATTCACTAGGGACATGAGTGATCATTTGATCCAATTTATCGAGCTCATCGAAGTGTTTTTTTGTGACGAGCTTTCCATCATAGTACCATTCGGTTTTGGCAAGATTGTCTCCGACATAAAATTTTGTAGGACCATGGCGTTTGTCAAAAACCCAGTGAATTTCTTGTTCAATGGCTTCCCCATCGATGTAATGAGTCTCAATGCCGTTGCGGGCACCAGAGATAAAAAAGACATCCATTTGTCTTTTGCCATTGTTGAAATAAGTTGCTTTCCCATGAAGCTGATCATCTACCCATTCTTCGACTGCAAGAGACTCGCCCTTGTCCGTAAAGGCTTGGCGCTCACCATTTCTCTTGTTTAAAGTGTAATGGGACATGCTCTCCGGAGCACCGCAGGCAAAAAAGCCTTCACGCTGTGTCATATATCCACTATCAAAATGGTCTTTTGAGAGGAGAGTGCCATGTTGATCCCTGCGGATGCGCGGACCAATACCCCGTTCCACCTGAGATTCCATCTCGTTATTCAATGTATAGTATTTTCCATCGAGGAGCTCGTCATCGGCAAAATCTTCTACACTCATCGGAGAGCCATCCCCATACCACTTCGTTACACAAAAACGATGAGGGGAGAGCTGAGCTTTTTCTTGGATGGGCATTCCAAGACTGTCATATTCAACTTCCTTCTTTAGCTCACCAAAGTTGTAAAGGTAGTAGTTTTGCACCGTTTGACTGTGGGGGTGCGTATGTGTGCAGGGACCATGCAGGATACCATTTTCATAGGTTGCGGTAATGGTTACCCCATTGCGCAAAGAAGTGATGACCTGACCCGGATAGTGATGCGATTCCCACTCGGATTGGGAAACAGCATATCCATATTTATGGATAAAACGTTTTGAAATAACCTGATTACTCCCATTGTCATTTCCACATCCAGCTAAAATGATTCCCACTGCAAAGGGGAGGGAAAACAAAAATTTTTTCATCTTATGACCTCAATTCAATACTCTTAGCACTAGCCTACAACACTTGCAAACTTTTCCGCTATATGTTCCGTTAGTTTCGCATGTTCTTTTTCGACGTCTTCATAAGCAATCGTCTTTGTTAGATCGCGATACTGGAAACGAAACGTCGCGTTCTTTCTATCTTTCCCGATCTTGTCACTTTTGTAAAGATCTAAAAGAAATACCTTTTCTAAAAGAGGGGAATGAAGCTCGCGAATTTCATCTAACACCGTACCAATTGGCGTTTTATTGGCAAGAGTGATTGTCCAATCGCGCTCTGAACCAGGGAAGGAAGAAAACTCCTCAACTTGCACCACATCCTTTTTCAAATCCATCAGATCATGCAGATTGATTTCAGCATAGAAAACCCTTTGACTAATTCCCATTTCTCGCAGATGCTTCGGGTGGATCTCGCCAAATGCACCGACCACCACATCTCCCATCTTGGCCATTGCTTGGCGTCCCGGATGAAAATTTTGCAGATGAGATGGTTCAAAAGTGCCCTTTTCCATCCCCATGGCAGCAAAAAGATTTTCCACGTGACCTTTCACATCAAAAAAATCGACCTCTTCAGGTTTGTCTTCGAAATGATAAGGAGCCCTTTTTCCCGTCAAAATAATCCCAGCAGCAGGCTCCCCAAAAAAACGATCCCCATCTTTGAAATGGATATGACCCACCTCAAAAGCAGCAATGCTTGCATTTTGCCGATCGAGATTGAACTTGATGACCTCTAAAAGACCCGGCAAAAGAGAGGGACGCAAAACCGATTGATCGATAGAAGCAGGATGCAGCACATGGATGTGCATCTCCTTATCCAGAGCCTTTTCTACCGTAATCTCGGCCAGCTTGGGACTGATCAAATCACATGTCAGACATTCTTGCAGACCTTCCGCTACCAATTTTGTTCGGACCTCTTCCTCAAGAAGAAAAATCGGTGCATGGGTAATCGTCGATGAAGTATGAAGAGGGAGGCTTCGAGGGATATTATTGAACCCAAACATGCGGCCCACTTCTTCGATCAAATCAATTTCATTTCGCAGATCATTGCGATAAGAGGGGACAGCAACCTTGATTTCTTCAGGTGAGTCCTTAAGTATCTCGATCTCCAGGCGACCCAATAGCTCACACATCTCATGAATGCTCAAATCTACACCCAAAAGACGATTCGCCCTATCAGGGTTCATTTCGATAATATGCGGAGCATACTCCGAAGCAATCACCTCTGTGATCCCCTTGCAAACCGATCCACCAGCTACCTCATGTAAAAGAGCAGCCGCCATATCCAAAGCACTGCACACAGCAAGAGGGTCGATCCCCCTCTCAAAGCGCAAAGAACTATCCGTTCGCAAATTGAGCAACTTACTAGTCTTTCGGACCGCTTTAGGAGTGAATACAGCCGCTTCAATCAGCACATTTTTCGTCTTTTCAGAAACAGCAGAAGATGCCTCGCCCATGACACCAGCGAAAGCGAGTGTGCGTTTTGCATCACAAATGAGAAGAGCCCCATCGGGGATTTCCCGATCCACCTCATCAAGCGTCAGCATCTTGCCATCGCCACATCCCGCCCGCACAACAATTTTACCACCCTGCAATTGATCTCGATCAAACATATGCAGAGGCTGACCGCATTCGAGCATGACCAAATTTCCAATATCGACCACATTGTTAACACTGCGAAGTCCCACCGATTCCAACTTTTTCACAAGCCAATCAGGCGAGGGTCCCACAGAGACATTCAACAACTCCCGACAAGCATACCGAACACATTGCTCCCTATCCTCGATCTTCACCTGCACAGCAGCTTTTTCATGATCCTCTTTGAGAACCACCTTTTTTCGCTTCAATGGGACCTGTAAAATTGCAGAGAGCTCGCGGGCGATGCCGACAACACTCATACAATGTCCCAAGTTCGGGGTGAGACCAATTTCAAAAATCACATCCCCGTCCACCACTTCCAGGCCTTCCGTTTCGAGGCCTGCCAAAGTGAGGGCATTAGCGATCTCTTCAGGAGATTGATCAAGATCTAAATATTCTTTTAGCCAATTAAGAGAGACTTTCATATTCAAAAAAATGGGTTTAAGCTATATCGTTATACCAGATACCAACCCCCATGTAAAGCATATGTCAGCTTACCGAGATCCTTGGGTCAAAAAAGCAAAGTGGCTAACCCAAGCCCTCATCATCAGTTGCACCCTCAACGTTGGGCTACTATCCACCTTCATCTATCTTGCGATGAGTGATACAAACAGGCCCCTTGCCGCCCAAAATAATACCACTCATTCCACCCTCAAAGAAAGTTATGACCTCAGGATGACCCTCTCCAAATACAGCGCCCTCACCCTCCAGGACCTCCTATTACGACTCGGCAACCACGACCATGTAGAATCAGGTTGTACCCGTCGCGATCTCGCCCTAGCCTGCCTCGTCGCATTCCATCACTTCAACCTCGAGCGTGCCCTTGGAGGCATCACACTCCAAAAAAAAGAAATACCCTACACACCGCCCGGTGGCGACCCCATCACCCTAACCATTTTTCTGGGCCTTGCCGATTACCAATTTCAAGCCATCGTCCACTATGCCAAGACCGAAAAATGGCCCTTTACCTCCAAAGGACTTTTTCTAGAAATCCAATCAACCTCGCCATCCTATGACCCTTCCCTTTTAGAAGCCTTTGCTCTCACCCCAGAGTTTCACTTTATTAGCCTACTCTTTTCCAAAACAGGCATTAGCCTAAAAAAAGAGTATATAGCAGCACTCCTGTCCCACTGCACCTGGCCCATCCTGACCGAGACCACCGACAACCTCCGCATCAACGCTGAATTTACCCCTGAAGGGAGACGACATTTCCTACTTCGACTCACCGGAGAAAATTCCAAAATTGCAGCCAAAATCCTCATAGAAGCCGATCAAGAATACTGCCTCAAATACCTTGACAACGAGCAAGTCACCACCCTTTGCAACCTTCTCAGCGACCAAACCCCCACCGCCTTTCTCAAACAACTCCTCGAGAGCCCCCGCGGGGACGCCATCTGGAAAACCGCCGCCGCCGTCCTCTATGACCAAGCCGCAGAAGACATCCCTACAGACCTCAACCTCGAAGAGACCAAACGCCGCTTCGTCGAACTAAAAGCGCCCCAAAAGTCCACACAGCCAAAAAAAACCTCATCAAAAACCTACACCGTGAAATCAGGGGACAGCCTTTGGAAGATCGCGCGCGACCATGACACCACCGTAAAAACCTTGCACCAAATCAACGACCTACATTCCGACCGACTCAAAATTGGCCAAACACTCAAGCTTCCTTGAACCCGAACTAAGAGTCTGTCTGCGAATTCATTTCACCAGGATTGGAAACAATCTTTTTCCCTTGGAAGCCTTTCTTCAACCTACACGAGCTTATCA
>QIGB01000038.1 GCA_003228815.1 Chlamydiota bacterium
ACCCTCTTCACGAACGTCAAAGTCAGGACGCCTGTGTACGGAGTCGTATTTGAGTAGGTATGCGAGGTTGTCCGCAGGAACAAGGTCATTGATTGCAACGATTTCTAGGTTTTTATGGGTCTCTGCAATGATGCGAAAGACTAGGCGGC
This sequence comes from Chlamydiota bacterium, assembly GCA_003228815.1. Taxonomy (GTDB): domain Bacteria; phylum Chlamydiota; class Chlamydiia; order Chlamydiales; family Rhabdochlamydiaceae; genus Sacchariniichlamydia. Next base: position 150 of record QIGB01000038.1, read on the forward strand.
CAATCCGGCCAAATCCATTAATTGCTATGCGTATTGCCATGAAAATCCTCCAAATGATTGGGACTAGAGAGCATATAAATTCATCTTAAATATACCTGAAATTTTGAGAAAAGTAAAGCGATGAAAAAAGCCCTCTTTGTGAGAGGGCGAGGAGTCGATCTGGTTTATACCAATACCGAGAAATAAATTCACAAAAGCACGAGAGATTTTTGAGAAAAAAATGCATTTGGAAATCGCAGCTAACTTTTGTAAGTTTGCAAGATAGAAAATGCATTTTTGGCCAAAAAGATCCGTAGATTTTGTGAATTTATTTTTCGGTATTGGTATTACTCGGGGAGATATTCAAGAATGCACTTGGCGCTTCTGTCCCCTTTTCGCATGCTAGCAGTTTTGATCAGACGGGTATAACCCCCTGGGCGAGCTGAAAAACGGGGGCCGAGCTCCCCAAATAATTTATGAATAATTTTGCGATCGCTATTGTAGGAAGAGGTATCTCCTTTTCTCGAAGCTCTAAACTCTTTGGGAGTAAGGGAGTTGAAACGGATCATGAGCTCCCCAATTGCTTGTCTGCGACTGGCTAATGTATTTTTTTTGGCAAGCGTGACTATCTTATCTGCATAACGCTTGAGTTGTTTGGCTTTCGTTTCACTGGTCACAATCCGCTCATGTTCAATGAGAGCTTTGAGCATATTAGCTACCAGACTGCGGCGATGACCAGCATTGCGGCCTATCTTAAAGGTGTTCTTCCGGTGTCTCATGTTTCTGTTCCTACTTTTTCACTTTGGTACTCTAGTACAACTTCTTTGACGTTATCACGGGTGATTCCCAGTTTGCTCAAATCCATGCCGAGATGGAGTCCCATCTCTTCTAATTTGGCTTTGATTTCATTGAGGGATTTCTTTCCAAAATTGCGGAATTTGAGCATCTCTGACTCTGGCATGATGACGAGTTCTGCTATGGTGTCGATATCGGCCCCAGCAAGGCAATTGGTAGAGCGAACAGAAAGCTCAATCTCATTGATGCGCAAGATGAGTTTTTGCATCAGAGCATCTTTGTCTGTATCGCTTTCTTCTTCCCCTTCATCAAAGGTGATGGCCTCTGTCGCGATCTCTTTGAAGATGTCAAAGTGGTGGATACCAATTTGGGTGGCATAAGAGAGGGCTTCTTCAGGAGTGATTCTCCCATCTGTTGTCACGTCTAATATCAGCTTATCAAAATCTGTAACTTGGCCAACCCGTGTATTTTCGACAAAGTAGTTGACGAGTCGAACAGGTGAAAAGATCGAATCGATCACGATCTCATCAACGACCTTTTCAAAGTCGTGACGCTCGGAGGGCACGTAGCCTCTTCCTATAGCGACTTTTATGTCAATGCGTCTGGTCATTGGTTTTGTCACATGGAAGATGATGAGTTCGGGGTTTACGATTTCAAATTCGCTTTTACCTAGAAATTGTTGCAATGTGATGGGATATTGGCCATTATTTTGGTCAAGATCTTCTGCTGTAATTTCAAGTGTATTGGTTATCATTCGAGGACGACGAGAACCGATTTCATCATCTAAAGGAATTTTGCGAAGGAGTGCTCCTTTTAAATTGAGCACAACATGTGTCATGTCTTCTACAATTCCCTCAACGGCCATGTATTCATGAGGGACTCCTTCAATGCGAATAGAGATGATAGCTGGGGCTTCCATTGAGCTCAGAAGGATGCGACGTAGGGCATTGCCCATGGTATGTCCATATCCTCGCTCAAATGGTTCTGCGACAAAACGAGCTGTCCGCTTATCCTTTGATGTTTCTAATTGAGTGATTTTGGTCGGCAATTCAAACTTGCCATATCTCACTGCCATAATTTTCTCCTATTAGTACTTTTACCTTTACACACGACGTCTTTTACGAGCACGACAGCCGTTGTGGGGAACGGGGGTTTTATCTCGAATCAATGAAATAATGAGCCCGGCGCTCTGGAGGCCACGAACAGCAGATTCACGTCCAGCTCCAGGTCCCTTCAGGTTTACTTCTACTTCTTTCATTCCCATTGCCATTGCGGCTTTGCCAGCATCTTGTGCGGCAAGGGTCGCAGCAAAGGCTGAGGATTTTCGTGAGCCAGAAAAATTCACTTTGCCAGCAGATGCCCAAGAGATGACGTTTCCTACGAGGTCTGTGATGCTAACGATTGTATTATTGAATGTTGCATTCACATGTGCGATTCCGCTCGGAACACTTTTGTGCAGCTTCTTTTTTGGGCGGGCTGCTGTTTTCTTCATGGAACTTTTTTGCATGTCTTGCTTAGCCAATGCGATCTCCTTCAGTTTGCTTTAAATAGGTTTTTTCAGATCCCTAAATTGGTTTTTTCCTTCCGGCTATTGTTCTTTTCTTCCCTTTACGGGTGCGTGCATTTCGTTGTGTACGCTGCCCTCGTACTGGGAGGCCTATGCGATGACGCAAACCCCGGTAAGAGTGGATGCTAATCAGTCGTTTGATGTTGTTCTGTACTTGTCTTCTTAAATCCCCTTCTACAACATATTCTGTTTGGAGCAGGCCGTTGATCCGCCCGATGTCTTCTTCTGTAAGCTCGCGCGCTCGCATATCAGGATTGAGTCTCAGTTTTTCAATCAATTCAACAGCGGTTTTTTTCCCTACTCCTTGGATGTAGGTTAAACTAATAACTAGTCGTTTTTTATCAGGGATATCAATTCCAATGACTCGTGGCATTTAGATGTTCCTTTTGTTCTTTAGCAGAGACAATATCTCACAAGATTTATTTAAATTCAAGGAGGATTCCATTTGTAAAATCAAATATTTACTCCTATCTCCTGCGTCCTCTTCCTTTTTTTATGAATCCCTCATATCGTTTCATGAGCATGTGAGATTCGATTTGTTTTGTTGTATCTAATACGACCCCAACCAAAATCAAAAGGGAGGTTCCTCCAAAAAAATAACTAATACTTGGATCTACTTTAAGCAATTTTCCAATGATTGAAGGGAGCACAGCAATCAGGGCCAAAAATATGGCTCCGGCAAATGTGATTCTATTCATGGTATCTTCTAAAAAGTCTTGGGTCGGCTTACCTTGGCGAATGCCGGGAATAAAGGCTCCATTTTTCTTCATGTCTGAGGCAATTTGCTCGGGGTGAAATTGGGTTGCAGTCCAGAAATACGTAAAGAAAATGATCAGCAAGACATAAAAAATGGAATATACACCGCTTCCTGGTGCGAGCCATTTTGAAAAATTGGCAAGCCAGCTGTTTTGTCCTGCCAGCTGGCCAATGGTGGCGGGGAACATGAGTAGAGAGGATGCAAAGATCACAGGGATCACACCGGCATAATTCACTTTTAGGGGAATATAAGCGCGGCCCCCTTGTGTTTCATGTCTTCCCACGACGCGGCGGGCATACTGCAGCGGGATTTTGCGCTGTCCTTGAATCACGAGGATCGTTCCGATGATGATGAATACAAACACGGCCATGAGGACAACAAGGGAGGGAAATGAGAGTTGGCCGGGCTGCTGGGAGTCGAGATTGAGCTTTCGGATGATGGCACCAATTGTGGTGGGGAGAGAAGAGAGAATTCCTAAGGTGATGATCAAACTGATCCCATTGCCCACTCCTTTTTCGGTGATTTGCTCACCAATCCACATGAGGAGCATAGTTCCTGCCGACATCGTCGCAACGATAAGCAAAAAGAAAAGCCAAGGAAATTCAAAGGCTGTAACGGTAAGGATCTGAGGGACTACGATTCCAGGCTGACTTGCGTTGAGGCTCAAAACATAGCGTCCATAAATTCCTGCCTGAAAGGCAGCGAGAACGATGGTGAGAACGCGGGTCCACTTGCCAAGTTTTCTTCTCCCTACTTCGGGATTCTCTTTGATTTCTCTTTGCAATGAAGGAACAAGAGCGGTCATGAGCTGCATGATGATCGAGGCAGAGATGTAAGGCAAAACCCCTAAGGCAATAATGGTCATCTGGGCAAAAGCTCCCCCAGAAAAAACGTCCATTAGTTGAAAAAGGTTTTGACTTCCTCCTGTTGCTTTGCGAAAGAGATCAGCGGCTAGCTCACCATTGATTCCAGGAACGGGGATATACGCACCAATACGGCAAATGATGAGCATCAAAAGGGTAAAACCAATTTTTTTCTTCAGTTCTTCGACGGATAAAATGCGTAAGATACTGCTAATCATGTTTACCTTACGGGAAGTTCCTTAAAGGCGATCCCGCTTTTTTCTAATTTTTCTTTTGCAGTGCTAGAGAATCGATGTGCTTCTATAGTCACTTTCTTCTTTAGTTCGCCTTGCCCGAGAATTTTAATTCCTCCAGGAATCACTCTTGGAGCAAGTCCTTTTTGGCGCAGCGTTTGATAATTGACTGTCTCCCCGTCTTTATAGAGGGACTCAATGAGACCTAGGTTGATACTCAAAGTCTCCCTGCGGAAACGCCCATTGGTGAAACCACGCGTAGGCAATTTTCTAAAGAGAGGAAGCTGTCCCCCTTCTTGAGGGCGTCTTCTCTTGTATCCACTGCGGGCTTTGTCCCCTTTTGTTCCACGGTTACAGGTCTTTCCTCGATTGGAGCCAGGTCCACGACCCACACGTTGGATTTTGTTTCTGGGACGATGGGTATTTGTCAAGTTGGCGAGATTTGTCATTCTTTGCCTCTAATTTTTAGAACCTCTTTGCGATTTCTTAAGCTTTCCAGTGCCTTAAATGTGGCGCGCACTTGGTTCAAGGGATTGTTGGATCCGAGGCTTTTGGTGACGACATTTTTGATGCCCCCCATTTCGAGCACGGAGCGGATTTTCGATCCAGCAACCACACCTGTTCCTTCGGGTGCAGGTTTGAGCAAAATTTTTGCACCATCCCAGTCAACAATGACTTCATGTGGGATGGTGGAGTCTTCCATTTCAAAAGAGAGTACGTTTTTGCGGGCGGCTTCCGTTCCTTTGCGAATCGCATCAGCCACTTCATTAGCTTTTGCAAAGCCTAGGCCTACATGTCCTTGTCCATCTCCAATCAATATGAGAGCAGAAAAACTAAACTTTCTTCCCCCTTTCACAACTTTAGAACAACGATTGATGTAGAGGACTTTTTCCTCGAAATCCGTGCCTATCTCTTCCGCTTTTGCGTACCGTTTTTTTTCAGCCATGTTCGTTTCCTTAAAACTTTAAACCACTTTCGCGAGCTGCATCGGCAAGCTCAGCAATGATTCCGTGATATTTGTATGCGCCCCGATCAAACACAATGCTTTCAATTTTCTTTTTTTTGGCGTCTTGTGCGATCCGTTTTCCAATTTCTTTTGCAGCTTCTTTTGACTTTTTGGAATGGGTCGAACCTTTCATATCTTTGCTCATGGTTCCAATTCCAATGATTGTCGTTTGTTTCTCATCATCGATGAGCTGTGCGAGAAGGTGCTTATTGGAACGAAATATTGTAAGGCGTGGTTTCTCACTTGTTCCTCGCACGTTTTTTCGCACTCTCATGGAGCGGCGCTTGCGTCTTGCGTCTCTATTTTTTAGACGATTTTCCATTGTTTACCCTTTTGCAGCAGCTTTACCAGCTTTTTTGCGTACATATTCTTCTTCATAGCGAATTCCTTTACCTTTATATGGCTCAGGAGGTCGCAGCGAGCGAACGGATGCGGCAAATTGTCCCACTCGATGCTTGTCGATGCCTTCGATGATGATCGTGGTCGCTTTTTCCACTTTCACATTTACTTCTTTGGGAATTTCAAGGCTAGAGGGATGGGAAAATCCAAGTTGGAGATCCAACTGATTCCCGGAAATTGCAGCTCTATAGCCCACGCCAATCAGAGAGAGGCGTTTCTCAAAGCCTTTGCTCACTCCTATGATCATATTGTTGATCAAAGAACGAAACAGTCCATGCATGGCAGTGGGAAGACTACTTTTTTCCTCAAGTGTGACGAGGACTTTGCCTTCTTTCACAACAACTTCAATACCCTGTTTCACTTCAAGGTCGAGTTCTCCCTTAGGGCCTTTGACTAGGACTTTGTTTCCTGCTTTCTTCACTTCTACCCCAGTTGGCAGGATAATTGGGGACTTTCCGTAGCGCGACATGTCTGATTACCTCACCAGATATAGCATAATAATTCTCCGCCCAGTTTTTGCTCGCGGGCAGTTTCTCCTTCAATGACTCCCTTGTTTGTCGATAGGATTGCAATCCCAAGGCCACCGAGAATCTTTGGGATTTCATGACATCCGATATAGCGACGGAGTCCAGGTTTTGAAATTCTCTTCAAGCCATTGACAACAGGTTTTCTGTCGTTCGCATAGCGCAATACTACGCGCATGAGTTTTTTCTCTTCATTGACGATGACGTTTCCCACAAACCCTTGCTCCTGCATCACTTTGGCAATGCGTAGTTTTTGCTTGCTAAGAGGCATATCAACATAGCGATGTCTTTGTCGCAGTGCATTGCGGATGCGGGTTAAAAAATCTGAAATTGGATCGTGTAACATCTACTTACCTTCCCTCTCTTTAAATGGAATTCCAAGAGCCTTTAACAACTGAAAACACTCTTCATCGGTCCTTGCTGAAGTGACAAATGTCAAGCTCATCCCCTGCGTTCGTTTGACTTCATCAAGATTAATTTCGGGGAACACTTGCTGGTCATCGAGTCCTAAGGAAAAATTTCCTCTCCCATCACACTTATAGGAAAATCCACGGAAGTCACGGATACGAGGGGAAACGATATTGCAAAATCGATCTACAAAGTCATACATCCGCTTTCTTCTAAGGGTGACTTTTAAGCCGATTGCTTGCCCTTCGCGAAGTTTGAAATTGGCAACGGACTTTTTTGCACGCATCGGTATAGGTTTTTGTCCCGAAAGCATGGTCAGCTCTTTGACACAATCTTGCAGTGCATTCTTATCGCGAGCTGCTTCGCCAATCCCCATATTGATCACCACTTTTTTCAGCTCGGGGATCAGCATGGAATTAGAATATTTAAAAAGCTCTTGGAGCGACTTTTTTATTTCTTCTCTGTATTTTTTTTGTAGTTTTGACATGGGTTAGTTTTTCTTTTTTTTCTTATCACGGTAAATCACTTCTTTGCCTGCTTTGACATAGTAGAGCTGCTTTTCGCCCTCTTTGCTAATCTTAACTTTCACTTTCACAGGCTTTCCTTCTTCATCACAAAGGCTCACATTGGAAATATGCATGGAGCCTTCAATTTCAACAATACCAGGTTGCATTCGTTGTTTGGGTTTCACATGCTTTTTTCGAATGTTGAGTCCTTCAACGACAATGCGTTTGTCAGTCCTTGTGAGAACGTTGCCCATTTGGCCTTTCTCGTTCCCTGCAATTACAACGACTTTGTCTCCTTTTCGAATCCATTTATTACTCATTGTTTCTCCTAAATGACCTCAGGTGCTAAAGAGGTGATCTTCACATATCCCCGTTCGCGAATCTCACGCGCAATCGGGCCAAAAATACGCGAACCTTTGGGGTTGTTTTTTTCATCGATGATCACACAGCTGTTGTCATAAAAGCGAAGTACGGATCCATCTTTACGCCTGATATAACTTTTCGTACGGACAATAACACACCGAACAACTTCGCCTTTCTTGATGCTTCCAGAAGGACTTGCTTCTTTGACAGAACAGATGATGACATCACCTACACCGGCATAGCGTCTCTTCGAACCGCCAAGGACTTTGAAACAGCATACTCTCTTGGCACCTGTATTGTCAGCCACTTGTAATTCGGATTCTTGTTGAATCATTTTTTTCTTCCTTTAAAGTGTGTATGCAAATTCATTAGCTCCTTCCGATGAAAGCAATTCACATTCACCCTCTTAGCGTGTGTTTTTCGCAATCACATCTGTTACTCTCCAGCGCTTGAGCTTTGAGAGGGGTCTTGTTTCCACAATGCGCACTTTATCGCCAACAGCGATCTCATTATTTTCACTGTGCGCGTAATATTTCTTTCCACGAGTGCCAACTTTTTGCAACTGGGGATGTCGAATCCTGCGGTCTACTCGTACGGTAACCGTATTTTGCATTTTGTTTGCGACGACAATTCCTTCGCGAATTTTTTGTTTGGGTGCTTTTCTCTCTTCCATATCTTATATCTTTGCTCCTTTTGACGTTAGGAGTGTGAGGACTCGGGCACGATCTTTCTTTTTTTGACGTACAAGGTGCGGTTTTTCAATTTTACGGGTCGTGCTAATTTCATTTTTTAATTCAAAGATCTCTTTTGAAAGATCCTGATAGATGGCTTGCAATTCTTCTACAGATTGATCTTGAAATTGTTTCATTTTATTCATATTATACTCTCTCTACTCGCGGTACAAATCGCGTTCGAATCCCCAGTTTTGCAGCGGCAAGACGAAGGGCTTTTTTCGCGTCTTCTTCCTTCACCCCACTCACTTCAAAGAGGATTCGTCCGGGGCGGACGACGGCAACCCAATGATCTGTTCCACCTTTTCCTTTCCCCATACGTGTTTCGGCAGGCTTTTTGGAAACGGGTTTATCAGGGAATATACGAATCCAAACTTTGCCCTTTCTCTGAAAATGGCGGTTGATCGCAATACGGCTTGCTTCGATTTGTTTGTGAGTGATCCAGCCACGCTCCAAAGCTTGCATTCCAAAGTCGCCAAATTCGACGAAGTTACCACTTTTGCTGTAGCCGCGATAATTCCCTTTTTGTGCTTTTCGAAATTTTGTTCGCTGTGGCATGAGTGCCATGTGTTTTTCTCCTAATTACTACGCTTTCGCTTCGCCCTTATTAATCCAAACTTTAACTCCGAGTGACCCATATGTTGTCTCGGCACGAGCTGTCGCATAATCGATATCTGCACGCAAGGTGTGAAGAGGGATGCGGCCATCTTTATACCACTCGGTACGGGCGATTTCTGCTCCACCTACGCGCCCTGAAACCTGCACTTTGATGCCAGCTGCTCCAGCATCCATAGTCGCTAACAGAGCTTTCTTCAAAACGCGACGAAATGGGATTCTTCGTTCGATCTGCTTCGAAATCCCTTCAGCCACGAGTTTGGCATCGAGATCGGGTCTTTTGATCTCTTCGATCTCGACCCAGATTTCTTTACCAGTCAATTTTCTGAGGTCTTGCTTTAAAGCTTCAATTTCGACCCCTTTTTTCCCAATCACAAGTCCTGGTCGAGCGGTGCGGATGGTTACTTCAATCTTTCCACTCATTCTTTTGATCGTAAATCTTGAGCTGCCCACGCATGCGGGACGACTCAATAAAAATTTGCGTATTTTCCGATCTTCCTGGAGGAGATTGCCAAATTCTTGCTTATTGGCAAACCAAATTGACTGCCAGCGTTTATTTAATACAAGTCGAAACCCGACGGGGGATGTCTTCTGTCCCATTGATTTATTCTCCTCTTGTCTCTGGCTCTTTCACACCGACAACGACAGTGAAATGGCTCGTTCTTTTTTGAATTGGCACTCGACCTCCTCGATTTTTAGGTTTTGCCCGTTTAATAATGGGGCCGGGATCAATTCGCACTTCTTGTACTTCCAAATCTCGTCTCTGAACACCATGAACAGTCTCTGCATTCGCCACTGCACTTTTCAGTGTTTTGAGAAGGAGTTCTCCCCCTTTAAGGCCGCTATATTGCAATTGCACGAATGCATCTTCAACGGCAAGCCCCCGAATCAATCCGGCGGCGAGGCGTGCTTTCCTGGGTGCGATGCGAACATATTTCGTCAGAGCTTTCGATTGTTGCATAGTTCTATCCTTTCTTTCCTGGGGCCGCTACGGCTTTCTTCACAGGGTGACCTTTAAATGTTCTAGTTGGAGAAAATTCTCCTAAGCGGTGCCCAACCATATTTTCTGAAACGAAGACAGAGAGAAATTTTTTTCCATTATGAACATCAAACGTATGTCCGACCATTTCCGGAATGATCATGGAACGGCGGGACCAAGTTTTTATGATGTTTTTCGTTCCCTCTCTATTTTGCTTGCTCACCTTCTCGAGGAGATGGTGATCGATAAAGGGTCCTTTTCTCAGAGATCTTCCCATAATTTTCCTACTTCTTACGACGTTTTACAATCCATTTATTCGTTTTGTGTTTGGGTCTCGTACGATATCCTTTGGTGTACATCGCCCAAGGAGTCTGTGGAATGTATCCATTGTGTTTACCTTCCCCTCCCCCATGTGGGTGGTCGACGGGATTCATCGCTGTACCTCGAACGGTTGGGCGAAATCCAAGCCACCGGTTGCGTCCTGCTTTTCCCTCAATCCGGAGCATGTATTCGCTATTGGAAAGAGAGCCAAAGGTTGCGCGGCAGTTTTCATTGACGAGGCGCACTTCGCCTGAGGGCATTTTCACTGTCGCATAACCTCCGCTGCGCGCCATCAGCTGTGCAGAAAGCCCAGCGCTGCGGACGAGTTTTCCTCCTCGACCTGGAACCATTTCAATATTGTGAACTTCGGATCCAAGAGGCATCGATTTGAGGCGCATGCAACATCCCACGTTAAAAGGAGAAGACTCGCCTGTCATCACCGTATCCCCAGCTTTCAAACCTTGGGGAGCAAGGATGTAGCGTTTTTCACCATCTGCATAATTTAAAAGGGCAATATGTGCAGTCCGGTTAGGATCGTATTCAATGGCTGCCACTTTTGCCGGAACGTCTTCTTTGTCTCGTTTGAAATCGACCGCACGATAGAAGCGCTTATGCCCTCCTCCTCGATGGCGACAAGTGATATGCCCATGATGGTTACGGCCATTGATCCGTTTTTTGATCTTGAGCAAGGGCTTATGAGGCTTTACTGTCTGTTTCCCTTCGCGTGTAAGTTCTTCATTGCTCGGTAAAACGAGCCAGCGCTGTCCAGCAGTTGTCGGGCGAAATTTCTTCATCATAGTTATACACTCTCTCCAAGTTCATCACCTTTTTCAAGGGTAACAATGGCTTTTTTAAAGCCCGATTTGTATCCGACCCGGCCTCGAACACGTTTTTTCTTCGGCTTGATAGTGATGGTGTTGACAGATTTCACTTTGATGCTTTTTTCAGCATATATTTCTTCTATAGCCTGGGCAATTTCGCGCTTGCCTGCTTTTTTCTCTACGAGGAAGACATATTTAGGTTTTTCACAAGCGGCGACACACCGATTGCTCTTGCTATCTCTGAGATCTTCGAGGACTCGGCTTTTTTCGGTGACGTAGCGCGATTTGACTATGTCATATGGGCTTTTCTTTTGCATGCTTATTTCTTGCCTCCCAGTGTCTCATTGAGCTGCCCCACTGCAGATTCTAAAATCACAATCTCTTGGCAAAGGGCAAGGTCATAGCCATTCACATTGGGGAAATAGACAAATTCAACTTTAGGAAGATTGCTAAGACTTTTCGAAAGAGTGCTATAGTCCCCATTTTCAGCCAAAAACAAAACCCTTTTTCCACAGAGGTTTAGGGTTTTGATAAATTTTGCTAGAATTTTTGTTTGGGGGGCTTTGAGAGACTTATATTCTAGAATATGAGCTTGAGATTCTTTGATTTTTTCACCGAGAAGGGACCGAATGGCCAATCGCTTTTCCTTGCGATTGATCCGCACATGCTGATCAAATTTAGGTCTCGGCGCATGGACCCGTCCACCCCCTTTGAATTGGGGAGAGCCAAGAAATCCTTGACGGGCGTTTCCCGTCCCTTTCTGGGCAAAGGGCTTCCGCTTCGTATGGCTCACTTCGGCGCGCGTTTGCGTGCTTGCTGACCATTGCCTTTGATTTGCGCGCAAGGCCACAAGATAATCTTTCATCATTTGTTTATTAACAGCAGCAGGAAGGAGTTTGTCTTCGATGGACACTTCTCCAGTTTCTTTTCCTGTTAAGTCATATTTTTTTAGTGTAGCCACGCCATATCCTCTAACGTTTTGTCGACTTGCGAATGGTTACGAGCCCGCCCTTACATCCTGGGATGGCTCCTTTGACTAAAATAATTTTTTTCTCTTGGTCTACTCGAATCACTTTGAGACCTTCTACAATCTTACGCTCATTTCCCATGTGCCCAGCCATTTTCAGACCTGGCAGTGTTCGCCCGGGATTGGAACACATTCCTGTAGAACCGGCAGTTCGGTGAAATCCAGAACCGTGAGCAGCAGGACCACCTGAAAAGCCGTGACGTTTCATCACTCCTTGGAAGCCTTTTCCCTTCGAGGTTCCAGTCACGTCAACATAAGTGTCTTGAGCAAAGTACTCTACGCCAACTTCTTGGCCGGTAGCATATTCTTCACCCTCTGATAAATGAGATTCCTTCAGATGACGTCTAGGCTCTACATTTGCTTTGGCAAAATGTCCTTTCAAGGGCTTGCTCACATTTTTGACTTTGGACGAAGGGACCTTCTCTGCGCCCATCTGCACAGCAACATAGCCATCCTTAGCCTGTTCTTTCACTTGGACTACGACATTGGGCTCCGCCTCGATGACGGTGCAGACGATGCTTTCGCCCTTCTCGTCAAAGATTCGGGTCATTCCCCTCTTTATTCCCATGAGTTGTAACGGCATTTTATTTCCTTTTTTAGAGCAGAGAAAGACCTTCCACACCAAGAAACCTATCAAGGTATTTGGAAGATCCCTAATACAAATGCACTAAGTGGACAAATCGTAGCAAAAATGGGTTTTTTCCTCCAATGAAATTTTCTCACTAGTTCTTTTTGCATCCAAAAATGCAAGAAATTGTTTCACAAAAACAACTCTAGCATATGGTAAACACGCATAGATTTTCAGTAGAGAGAATGGGTGTCGAATAGACCTGACATTTTAGTTTTGCGTTGACATCAAAATGTACAGACATAGCATTATCCTCCTTTTAGGCAAGAAAATTATATCAAAAACTAATGAAACAAACTACCAGAAAAAATGATTGATACGATCTCAATCCTTAACTTTTTTTTCAGGAATTTGGATCTCTTGATCAGATAACAAAATTTTCTTAAATGGAGTTTTTCTTCTGTTTGCTGTGGATTTGATCCCAGCTTTTTTCAAGAGCTCTTTGAGGGAGGTTCCTGGAATACATGCATAGTATCCAGGATTTTGGACAGCTCCAGAGAGATGAATGGAAATAGTCTTTGGAGGTGGATTATCTTGAAGAATTTTTTTTGCTTGGAACCCAGAAAACTTTGCCGTGGTTGCCGCAAAAGCAACAAATCCAAGAACAAAGGTGATTACACACCACTCACGGAGATTCATGTCATTTTTTTCAAGATGGGAACGGTAATGGCGGTGGCGATGTACCCAAGGAAGAGGATGAAGGCATAGTAAAGGGAAGCATCCATGGCAAGGAAGAGAGCAGCTCCGCCTATTGCAGCATGGAGTGCGCCAAAAACCCCCCAAGCAGCAAGACAAGCAAAAAATGCCACCTTAACCAGCGTTTCTAGCTGACTAAGGGCAATGTGCTTCTTAGCTCTGGGATCATCCGTGTTAAAGAAGTCTTTGATTTCTTGATCCAGTTCACAGAGACCATCCCAGATTTTTGAAAATGAAACTAGGCTACTCCCCCCAAAACCCAAACAAGCAACAAAAGTGCTAAGAGAACCAAGAGAAATGAGCTTCACTTCCTCCATCCAAGAAGTGACCATAGAAACTCCGGAAGCAATGGAAAATGAGGAAAGAATGGTTTTTTTATTCGCGAGCCAAAGCTTTTTTGCTTTATCGTCACTTTCAGGTAGGCTTTCTGTTTCCTGTTTTTCTTTTCGAGCGGCTGTCCAATTATAGACATTGAGACCGCACCAACTTCCCCAAAAAGCCCCTTCAAGCAACTGATCTGTATTCGACACTATATTGCCGATGCGATTGAAAAAACCGCCAAAAACTTGAGTCGCAGACATAATCCTCGCTTATATATTTCCAATAGGAACTTTTTGTTCCCACCGATCAATCATTTTTCCATAAAAATGGGTTGCATATGTGAGAATCAACCAAGCAGACGTTAGAGTCAAGAAGACACCCGGTGAAAAGAGGAAGCCATGAGCTACGCTTGCAAAGAAAAGAGAAATCAGAGCAATGGTAGCCATCGCAATCGTTGTCGTCGCTTTGATGACATTCAAATAGCAGAGGTAAATTTTATGTTGCCACACATTTTTTTTCTCCGGAGAATGGATCCCTTCGACGTCTTTTTGTAAATTCTCTGCTTTGCTGATCTCGCGGCAGAAATTTATTCCATCAATGAGCCCAGCAGATGCCCAAAACCCTGTTTTGGCAGCTCTCATCCAGTCTTTGAGGGCGTAGATACCCCAAGAATCAACTACCATTGCAGATTCGCTGAATTTGAGAGTGCTCACAGCAACACTTGTGGTGAGATCTGTAAATGCATCTAGATCATCTGAGTTATTCCAAACGCTCCATTTATCTTTCATAGTACCCAAGGATTCGATGAATCCAGGAATAGCCAAAGTCTGCTTAATCGGCTCGAGATCATGACTTGCTGTCTCAGCAAATTCTTTCTCAAACCCCAAATGCGCCATCCAATCAACGATGTTGATGAACCCTTCAAGGGTATCTTTTGCCCCATCAAGTGTTTTGACATACTTTGCCGCATCTGTCCAAATAGGACCTGGACGAATCCATTCAGCTATTGAGGATGATGTTGTAGCCGTACCTGCCATAATCTCACCTTAGTTAATTTTTTTTCTCTAAGTTTAAATACTCTATTTTATTCCAGGGCCTAAATGCTCATGATAATATCCTAGGATCGAAAACACGACCGTAGAAGCAGAAAAGCCTGCAAAGAGGAGGGGTGCAAACACAAACTGGAAGAAAACAGATAGAACTGTCAATACTCCAAGAGCAACGAAAGAAACCTCCACAGCTAACTGCATCAGGTAACCGGTCATTTTTGGAAATTTCTCATCACGGGCCGCGCCTTCCAAGGAAGAATATTTCGAGCTCTCAAACCATTTCAAGGAATCAAATGCATCCCATCCAAACTTAATAGTCAGAGCAATCCCACTGATTCCTTTAAAAATCATGTTGACAGGGCTGTAAAGAATCGCTTTTGACAAGAATTCATGCATTTCCCAGACCGGGGCAATACAACCATTGGCATCGCGCACGACATCTGTCACGGCTACCTTACGAGTTGCTAACGTCTCATCATATTTTCCTTTAAACTCTCTTTCTTCCCCTTTCCACCATTGAACGAAAGTAGCACATAAACCATGCGTATTCCTAACGAAGTCAAAAGGACTCCGTGAGAGTTTTGCCAATTTTGCCGCCCCAATAGCAGCGTTTAATTCAGCGTTGTCCTTCGAAAGAATGTCTAGCTCCTGAAATAAATTGGGCAACACATGGCACGCTTTAAAAACACCATAAGGCTTTTCGCCAGCATAGCCACAGGTGACATCAAAAAAATCTTTGTGCGCTTTATGAGCTGAACCGAGTTCCTGGAGCTGAGTATTTGATACCGCGGCAGTAGGCATTGGTCATCCTGGGTTTTTTTTGAAACGACACAATTATATGACATGAGTCAATTGCGATCAAGATCTGTTTAAGATTTAATTAAAGGAGGAGTAAAAACTCCCCGAATAAATTCTTGAATGGGTAAGGGTTTTTTTCCTTCCAGTTGCACTTCGAGAAGAGAAAGCGCTCCACTGCCACAGGCAATAATCCAACAATCTTTTTGATAGACAAGAGACTCTCCAGGCTGTCCTGTCATGTTGAGAACTTTTTTGGTTTTCTTGATGACAAGTCTTTTTGTCTCCCCTTCCACTTCGACAAAGCAAAAGGCCCCAGGTTTCGGAGATAAAGCCCGGATTTGATCGTACAATGCCACTGCACCTTTCTTCCAATCTATGAGGCGATCTTCTGGTAAAATTTTTTTCGCAAATGTCACTTGAGTGTGATCTTGTGGAACTTTTTGAATTGTGCCAAGTTCAATTTTTTCTAACACTTTTACAAGCACTGGTCCTGAGAGATCCCAAAGAATTTCTTCAAGCTCCCCAAAGGTCATATCTTCGGAAACGTGCGTTTTCACCACATCTAAAATATCTCCTGCATCCATTTTGAGAACCATTTCCATGATGGTCACTCCGGTCTCGGTATCTCCATTGAGTATCGCACTATGGATAGGGGTTGCGCCTCGATATTTGGGAAGGAGGCTAGGGTGAACATTGACACACATTTTTGTTGGGATTTCTAGCAGATTTGTCTTGATGATTTCTCCATAAGAAGCGACGACGAAAACGTCGGGCTTTAATGCTTTCAGCGCTGCAGCAGTCTCTTCAGTTGAAGCTTTTTCTGGTTGGAAAAGGGGAATCTGTGGGCATTTTTCTTGGGCAAGGCTTTTGACCGCCGATGGCGTGGGGCGATTGGAGCGTCCTTTTGGTTTGTCAGGCCTCGTAACGATCCCAATAATTTCTTGTCCATGATCGAGGAGATAATCGAGGATATGGGCGGCGAAGGTGGGTGTGCCAAAAAAAATAATTCTCAAATGAGCTCAAACTTCTTCTAATAGTTCTTCGTACTGCTCAAAGTCTTCTTGTGGTTCCACAACAACTCCATGGAATCCGATCAACCCGCGACGTGAATGCGAGCAAAAATCAACCCAATGCTGGACATGGGAGTTGGGAGAGACTTCTTTTTCAATCTTTTTCAGTGCTTCATCAATGTGAAGCCCCGATCGATAGGTTAATCGAAAGGCTTGTGTCAGGCTTTTGCGCACTTCAAAGGGAAAGCCATGCCTTTTGAGGCCAATGAGATTGAGTCCACCCAATTTGTAAGGAGCTCCTGCACCAATTGTATATGGGGGCACATCGTGAGTGATGCGGCTAAATCCGCCCACCATGGAATAGCTCCCAATGCGTGAAAATTGATGGACGGGGGTCATTCCCCCAATCACAGCAAAGTCCTCAACAATCACGTGACCAGCTAAATTGGCATTGTTTGCCATGATGACGCGATTGCCTATTTCGCAATTATGGGCAACATGACAATAGGCCATGATGAGGCAATTATCGCCGATTTTGACAATCGAATTTTCCTGGCAAGAAGAATTGATGGTACAAAATTCGCGGATTTCACAGTTTTTTCCGATCTCGACAAAGGTTTTTTCGCCACGAAACTTCAAATCTTGTGTTTTCGTCCCAATACTCGCTGAAGGCCAAATGATTGTTCCTTCTCCAATGGTCGTATGCCCATCAATATAGGCATGGGATTTGACAACAACATGATCTTCTAAAGTGACCGTACTCTTGATCACTGCATATGCTTCAACGGTGACATTGTTTCCAATTGTTGCGCCAGGTTCTATGATTGCAGCAGGATGAATATATGACTTCTTAGACATGTGATTTCTATCTTTCCTGTTTAAAGTTGCTCTTTCTGTACTAGGGCAAATCCAATTTCTGCTTCGACAGCGAGTTGCTCACCAACTAGGGCTTTTGCTTGGATTTTCCCTCCTTTGCTACTAAAATGAAGCCCTGTTGCCTGAAGGGTTAATACATCTCCTGGAACGACGGGCTTGCGAAATTTTGCATTGTTGATACTGAGGAGTAGGGCGGTCTTTGCATTTTGGCTTTTTTGGTGGACGAGGATACCCCCTGTCTGGGCAAGGGCCTCTAAAATGAGAACGCCTGGCATAATGGGAACCCCTGGGAAATGCCCTTGGAAAAATTGTTCATTCCTTGTGACATTCTTAATCCCAACGATGAAATTCTCCTCTAAGTCGAGTTGGATGATGCGATCGACGAGTAGAAAGGGGTAGCGTTGTGGGAGAATTTCTGAAATCTCCTTAATATCGAAAACGATCGACTGGTTAGAAGTATTAAGCACCATAGTTTAAACCTTCTCCATCTTAATTTGGTTGTAAAGCTCACGAGCAAAAGCAACGTTTGATGCATGTCCGGAGCGAATCGCGATGATATGTGCAGAAAAATCTGGAATCAGGGATAAATCTCCAATCAGGTCCAAGATTTTATGCCGAACCATCTCATCAGAAAAACGGATACCATCAGGATTGATGACAATATCATTCTTGATGATCACTGCATTGTCTAATCCCCCTCCTTTGATCAGACCATTTTCGATGAAGGGAGCAATCTCTTCATAGAGACAAAAGGTGCGTGAGGGGGCAATCTCTTTAGAAAAATGCTCCGAAGCAACGGGGGCTTGTAAGTACTGAGATCGGAGAATATTCGATTGAGGGAAATGCAGAGTATAGCTAATCGAAAATTCCTCAGCCGGGATCGCAACGAGATGCACTTTTCCATCTGACCAACTCACAGGAGAGCGAAGAGGGTGTATTTCTTTCATCTCCTCTTGCTCGGCAATTCCACTCTCAAGAATCGCTTCGACAAATGGCTCTGCACTTCCATCCATGATGGGAACCTCTGGCCCAGAAAGTTCTAAAAGAGCGTTGTCAATCCCCATCGCATTGAATGCTGCAAGCACATGTTCGACAGTGTGAATGATGAAATTATTTTTTCCCAATATCGTGCAACGAGGTGTTCCTACTACATGATCGAGAGTTGCTTCGACAATAGGCTTCTCTGGAAGGTCACTTCTCTGAAATATTAGCCCGGTATCCGAAGGGGATGGATGGATCGTTAGGGTAGTCCTCTCTGCGGTAAAAAGACCAATACCAGAAATAGAAATCGACTTTTTGAGTGATTTTTGTTTCAAAGAATCGAAGCTTTTCTTTTCACTTTGCTCGGCTACTGCTGTACAAGGGACGGCCAATACTTACCTCTTAGTAAACCTATAAAACTTATCGGAAATAATGGATTTTCGCAAGAACAAACCTCCCATCACCAATAAAATTGCCTCTTTAAACAGAGAAAAAACCCCAAAAACACGGCACTTAAACAGATAATACCCCAATTTCCCCAAAAAAGGAAAAGGGTGACATAGTCATAAAGAGATATTTTGACAAAAAGTGTCCCTGTTTGCAATTTTTTCTTTTCATTTTCTTGCTCAATTCGATCCACACAACGCCCCAAGCTATCAATGGCTGCCGTCACCCCCGTATTACAGGAACGAATCAGCGGGACTCCATTTTCAATCGCCCGAAATTTTGCATGTTCATAATGTTGACTCGGAAGACGTGATCCCGGATACCATCCATCATTCGTCACGTTGACAAAGAGCTTTCCCCCCTTCAAACGTCCTTCGCGGACTATGTGGGGAAAAGTCTCTTCATAACAAATCGATGCAGAAAGAGGTACTTTTCCATGAAAGATTGATGCATTTCTTCCCGGTGTAAAAAAATCTGTGATTCCATAATTTTTCACAAGAGGGGCAAGCCATCGAAAGGGAAGATATTCTGCAAGAGGCATCAATACCCGTTTGTCATAGCGCTCAATCTCACCCGCAGTAGGAAGAACATGAAAGGCCGAATTGTAAGAATTTCCCCCTTCTTCTGCATGATCAAGTCCAAGAACAACCTCGCTCCCAAAGAAATTTGCGATGCTTTGCACCCAAAACAAGTTGGTGACGCGCAGCAGGTCCTTGTCTCCATAAGGTGGAAGAATATCAGGAAAGATCGAATCGGGAACCTCGCCAAATACTTCCATGAAAATCTGCTGGGCAATTCTCCGATCATAGGCATTTGTTTCACTGGAAAAGGGAACTGCCGCTTCGGGAAGAACAATCAGATCGGGCGACTCTCTTTGATATTCTTTTAGCTGAGTGAGGATGCGTTTCCATTGGTCATAAGGAGAAATAAAGGCTCTGATCTTTCCTTGAATAGGAGTTTTTTCTGGAGGAAGAAGCCCTGTCTGCAAAAGCAAACAAGAAAAATTCTCCTTTTTTTCCATGTGCTTTTCATGATAGGCAATATGACTCCATCCAAAAAAATAGGGAACAAACGCCACTGCAAGCCAAATCATGTAATTGGCAATGCCTTTTCGAAGGAATGCACGAAGGCCCATCAAATTGACAAAGATGACCCAAAAAGAAAGCCCAAGCACTCCAAAGAGGGCAGCAAACTGGATAGCACTCGTATTGCAAAAGGCAAGGCCTATCAAATTCCAGCTATATCCGCAGAGAATATGGTAACGCGACCATTCAAGCAGGGTCCAAAGCGATGCAATGGCCAAAATACGTGGCAACTTTAAAGGGCGGTTATAGGGAATGAGAATCGATAAAATGCCAAATTGAACCCCCAACCAAATACTCAAAGCAAGCCAGGTAAATAGAATATAGATCCCTTGGTACTCAATAGAAGTCATCCAAGAAAGTTGGATAAGAGAGATGGCTCCATACCAAGAAAAAGCCCTAAGGAAGCGCTGCTTTGCAAAAGGATACACGCGGATGGACCACCAAAAAATCGCATAGCCTACTGCTGCAGCAACCGGTCCGAGAATGGGGGAAAAACTCGGCATACCAAAGGCGACAATGAGAAAACTGACAAGCGCTTGAAGGAAAATCTCAGGACGCATACTTTACGCTTTATCTTCCCTCAGCCTTTTTTGGTCCCTTCCCGAAAGCAATAAGGATAAGTCCACCTCCAAAGATGCTTAAATTTTTCATAAACATAATCATCTGCAACTGCTGTTCACTTCCTTGCAAATTCCAAAAATTATGAAAAAGGAATGTTACAGGAATCAGAAAAACACATAAGAGGAAAGCGCCCAAACGAACTTGAAATCCGGTGAGTACCAAAAGCCCACCAAGAAGTTCCACAATCGTTGCAATGACGAGAAGCGTCGGAGCCAGAGGAAGCACTTGATCAAAAAGAGCCTGCGCCCAGCCCTGGTGATATGATTTGGCGAGAACATCTAGCATCTGATTGACGAGATATTGCTCAGAAGCATCCCAATTCAAAATTTTATTAATCCCCGCTACAATAAAAATCACACTGAAGCAGAGCCTTCCTAGAAAACCAAACAATTTTTGCATATCCTTGTCCTACTTTACATATCTTACTTTCTGCAGTATAATGATTCTCTATTTTATGAAAAAAAGTTTTCGAGAATACCATCTCTTCAAAATCCTCAACTCTTATGACTTTGGCACTCGGCCCTTAGATAATCACCTCAGCGAGTACTTCCGCAAAAACAAAGCCATCGGCTCTAAAGATCGCAAAGTCATTGCAGAAAAAATTTACCTCCTCATCCGTTGGATGGGTCTTGTCGATCATCATTGCCCCTCTTCGCATGAATGGGAAGAGCGGGTGGAGGTTTTAGAAAGACTCAACATGAAAAAAATTCTCAAAGACCCCTCGATCCCTCCACATATCCGGGTCAGTTTCCCAAAAAACCTATTTTCTCTTTTGCAAGAGCATTATGGAGAAGAAAAAGCTATTTCTCTCTGTCTTGCGAGCAACACCCCCGCCCCTACGACCATACGAGCCAATGTTCTCAAGACCACACGACAAACGCTTTTCAATAAGTGGAAAGAAAAATTTTCTGTCATCCTGACAAAAGAATCGGTATTTGGCATCCAATTTGAGGAAAAAATCAATTTCGGAGCGCTCGATGAATTTAAAAACGGCCATTTTGAAGTACAGGATGAAGCCAGTCAACTCGTTGCAAACCTTGTCGAGGCAAAGCCCGGCGATCAAATCCTCGATTACTGTGCAGGAGCAGGTGGCAAAACCCTGGCCTACGCCCACAAACTCCAAGGCAAAGGACAACTCTACCTTCATGATATTCGACAGCGTCCCCTCCTAGAAGCAAAAAGAAGATTAAAACGGGCAGGAATTGAAAATGGACAAATTCTTCCAGCTGATGCGAAGCACAAACAAAATCTTTTAGGAAAAATGGATTGGATCTTTGTCGATGTTCCTTGCAGTGGATCCGGAACGCTTAGACGAAATCCCGATTTAAAGTGGAAATTTTCTAAAGAAACGCTCGATCGACTTGTCGAAGAGCAAAGAAACATTTTGAAAGAAGCTCTCCCCTATCTCTCCCCTAAAGGAAAAATTGTCTATGCCACCTGTAGCATTCTGCCGCAAGAGAATGAACAGCAGCTCGATTTCTTTGAGCAAGAACTGGGACTCGATTTAGTGAGCAGACCCTTTCGTTCTTATCCCACAGAAAAGGGAATGGACGGTTTTTTTGGAGCAGTCCTAAAGAGTAGGCAATTAGGATAACCGGCCTTATGTTCTGTTGAATTTTTTCAAATCACGTTGAGCGTCTGGATAATCTTCTACCAACAAGGCTTTTGCTTGCTCATAGGAGTCCCAATCTGATGCTTTTGCCTTTCTTCCTTGAGCTTCGAGACAACTTCCAATGCTGTTTAGAGCCCTTGCAATAGCACCCGGATTGGGCTCCCAAGAGTCCTGCCAGATCTCTAAGGCTTCCTCATATTTTTTCAAAGCTTTTTTGTAGTTTTTTAGAAGAAAGAAACATTTCCCCATGAGACATAGATTCTCCGCAATAGCAAATTGATTGAGATCAGAAGATTCCTCCATCCAGATAGCATCGGCTTTCTTATATTTTTTTATTGCATCTCTGTATTTGCCTAGACTATAGAGACAATTTCCAATGGAACCTAGAATGGGTGCATTAGTAGGATGATTAGCGTCTAAAGATTTGTCCCGGATCCTCAAGACTTCCTTGTATTTGCCCAATGCATCTCTGTAATTGCCCAGACAAAAGAGACAGTTCCCGATGAAATGGTGAGTCTCTGCAATATCAAGGGGCTTGGGATCTAAAGATTTCTGCTGGTGCGCCAAGGCGGCTTTGTATTTTTCCAATGCTTCTTCGTTTCTGCCTAGAGCATAGAGAGAGCTCCCCACGTTCACTAGACTCGCTGCAATAAAAAGAGGTTTTTCCAAAAATTCTTCCCTAATCTTCAAAGCTTCCTCATGTTTTTTCAAAGCTTCTTCGTATTTGCCTTGTAGATATTCAAATTTGGCTGCGCGTGAATACAATTTGGCTTGGTCTTCTTTGGGAATGGTTGCGAATCTTGAATCGTTTAGAAGCGAAACAGTATGGGAACAGAATTCTTCACCCAGGGAAAATTCATTTTCCCAATTTCGAAAGTTCTTATAATCAATTTTATCCCAAAGTTTTATTAGCAAACGACAAGCTTGACCATAGGATGATTCCGTTTCCTTATCCTTTAATATCACTTGAAAAAGACGATGTATAGAAAATGTTTCTGTCGAATGATCCATACGGAGCCATCCGCGGTTAACCAAAATGCTAAGAATTTGTCTGGCTTTCTGTTTGCTCTCTCTTATGTTCAATCCATGTTGAGTCTGCAACCAAATTTCAATAAAAGAAACCGGAATATCCTCAGAATTGAGATGGGAACATACATGGAGCCATTCGAGGGCCAAAGGAGGGAGCTTATGGAGTTGTTGCCCAAGAACTGCTTTCAGCATCTCTTGCATTTTTTTGTCATCTACCCCATCCAGCGCTTCTCCCACAGCTGCCCGCGTTTCATCTGGCTGCATCCGCATAGATTGCGCAGCTAGACCAAGTACTAAGGGATAATGCCCCAACCTATCAACCAAACCCCGAAATTCTTCTGATTCCTCTTCCGTTACTCTTTCCATTAGAGAAAGAGCTTCTCGATCATCAAATAAGGAGACTTGGATTGCACTCTTGCGATATTTAGAGAATTTGTCTGCATCGTTTGTGGTGAGGAGCACCTTAACACCTTGAGGGAACTTGATTAATTCTGTTACATTGTCATAAATGAGTAGGCATGGAACATCCGATTCCTTAAGTTTTGTGAAAACCTTTTTTTCAATTTCTTTCAAGTTATCTTCCTTACGAAACTGAACATCGAGAGCTTCTGATAATTTTCGATAGCTTTGTACAATTTGATCTATTGTCTCAGCATGGATCATCCACACGAATGGATATGTATCGCGATTTCGATGCCCATAGGCAATTGCCGTTTCCGTTTTTCCAATCCCAGAAGGTCCATGGAGAACAAGGGTATCGTGCTTTGAAAATGTTGTTGACATAGCATCAAATAATTCTTCTCGGGCAACGAAGTGGGGATGTACAGATGGAATTCCTAGAGCGTTATCACTATTTCCAAAAAAACTTCTAAGAAATTCAGTAGCCTCATACAAATTTTGCAAATCTGTTTGAGCGAGTTGTGTCTCGTTTTCTTTTTGAGAAGGAAGGAGCCCAATCGTATAACGAAGTTGATCCAAACATGTTTTATTCAATCCCACTTTCGATTGTTCAGTAAAGAGCTCAGCTCTTCCAACTACGTCCATAATTCTTTGACAACGCCTCCGACATTCATTAGAAAGCCCTTCAGAGTTTTGGACCTTTTGCATCCTTTTAGAGAAGTTCGCGATAAGCCCTGTAATTCCTTGCTGATCTTCTAAAATGTCACTTGTCACTCGAGTAGCCATGTTCATCTCCTTTTTTGTGAGGAAGTATTAATGAAAAGGGGAATTTTTTTATATCAATTTCACTAAAACCGCTGAGTTCAAATATTAAATTGTTTTGGGTCTTCAAGAGTTTTTTAATGTCTTTTACCCTGCCTGACTACAAGAAGTTGGAAATTTATCCAACAACTCCGTATGATTATCACTATGAAAAAGAAACTTTCATTTTTGCTTCTTTGTCTTTCCTTTCTATCCCTTCCTGCCTTTGCTGAAGATCCGCAACTTGAAATCATCATCCAGAATCGTATTCTCGCCACCGTGAACGGAAAAAACATCTCTGTGTTTGACGTGATGAAAAAAATGGATGTTTTTCTCACTCGCAACTATCCAGAAGAAGCAAAATCTGCCACCCAGCGCCACCAATTCTACTCACAAAGTTGGCGACAAGTTCTGGATCAGCTCATCGACAACGAGCTCATATTGGCCGACGCGGAAAAACTCCAGGTCAAAATCCCCGACGCAAAAATCCGCGAGACGATCCACGAACGGTTCGGCCCCAATGTAATGGCCAGCCTAGATGAGCTGGGACTTACTCTCGATGAAGCTTGGCAAATGCTTTATACAGAAATGGCTGTCCAACAAATGAGTTGGCATCGGGTCTATAAAAAAGCGCAGGATCATATTGGTCCAGCTGATGTTAAAGTGGCCTATCACGATTACTTAGAAAAAAACCCTCCCAAGGAAGAGTGGAAATACCAGGTCCTTTCTATCCGGGCAAAAACGGAAAAACTGGGAAGTATCTATGCACAAAAAGCGTATGCTCTCATTCGCAATGAACCTCTTCCCTTTGAAACATTGGCCAAAAAACTTACAGAAGAAACTGACCCTGATTCTGAGGTCAGCATCAACGTCTCAAATGATTACAATGTAGAAGGAAAAGACCTCTCCTCTTCTCACAAAACAATCCTCTGCAATCTCGAGCCCGGCGCATACAGCGAGCCAATCGCCCAGGTCAGCCGTCACGACAATAGTACCGTCCACCGGATTTTTTATCTCAAAGATCACAAAGCCTCGCCTCCTCCCACTTTTGATTCCATGGTCGAAAAACTCTTCGACGACCTCGTGCAAAATGAAGTCAGCAAAGAATTCCCCCCTTATCTCGCCAAGCTCCGCAAACAATTCAATTTCGATGAGAAAAACTTGCAGTCCATTCCAGCTGATTTCCAACCTTTTTCCTTGCACTAAATGCCTGTCTATCGCCCCTCGCATTTCCATCAATTGGGCATCAAAGCAAAAAAACGCCTTTCCCAAAATTTTTTGATCGACCAAAACATCCTCGACAAACTCTGCACAGCGGCAAACATTCAGAAAGGAGATTCTATCCTAGAGATTGGGCCGGGCGCTGGGGCCATCACAGAAAAATTGCTTGCAAAAGGCGCCCAAGTAGTCGCTGTTGAAAAAGACCCTGATTTAGCCGAAAAACTGAGTCGATTGCAGAATGAGGAATTAACAATTGCTTGCGCAGACGCTCTGAAGTTTCCTCTCGAAAATCTCCCCAAAAAAACAAAAGTGGTCGCAAATCTACCCTTCCATATCGCCACACCCCTGATCGAGCGATTCATCCGCCTCTTTCCAAAAATCGCCTCCCTCACTGTGATTGTTCAGCGGGAAGTCGGGCAAAGAA
The DNA here is from genome assembly GCA_003228815.1 of Chlamydiota bacterium. Lineage (GTDB taxonomy): Bacteria > Chlamydiota > Chlamydiia > Chlamydiales > Rhabdochlamydiaceae > Sacchariniichlamydia. The sequence continues at coordinate 26,042 of QIGB01000038.1, forward strand.
TGACAGCAGAAAAAAATTCCCCTCAATACAGCAGCTTTGCCCTCTTTATCAAAGCGTATAGCACACCTAAATACTGCTTCTCGATCAAACCAGCCTCTTTTTTCCCAGCACCTTCCGTGCATTCCTCCGTCATCCACATGCCTCTGCATGCTTTCCCGTTCCCCTTTTCGGAAAGAGCCTTTTTTCAAATGACCCGCACAGCTTTTGGCAAAAGGCGGAAAATGTTACGTGGCTCGCTCAAAGAGCTCTATCCGAAAGGAGTTCTAGAAAAAGGATTTGCAGGGGCTAACATATCTCCCACAGCCCGTCCACAAGAACTAACGATTGAGGACTTTGCCCGCTTGTTTGTAGAATGTGAAACCACCTACGAGAACCAAGAAGCCCAGCAACCAAAAAACCCAATGGATTGAATGCTTTCTCTCACTTGCACAGACAGCAAATAAAGGGGCAGAAGTCAGTTCAATTCCTTCTCCATTTTCTACGACAAGGCGACCGACTACATCATTTGCAGCATGCTTTCGTTTCAGTTTATGCCAAAGAAGTTTGGCCTGCAAATCGGGTTCTTCAGTCGGGAAATAATGAATCACCACATCTTCCTTTAGCGAGGCCTGCAATGCCTCCCCATTTTTCGGCATTTTCCGCAAGAAACACTCATGGTCCTTGGAAAAGAGGATCCGCTTTTCTTCTTTTTCTTGAAAAGCTGCTTCAAAAAGGTTGATCGCATCTTCGAAATGATTTTTAGCCGACTCACATCCAAGCAAGACAACAATCAACTTCCTCCCCTTATCCTCTGCAGCCGCCACCAAATTGTATCCCGCGCTGGCAATATAACCCGTTTTGCCTCCCAAATACTTTGCGTACTGGTACTTCCCTTCCTTCAGCAAGCGATTCGTATTCACAAGAGTTTTGCCTTCATGAAATAAATAGGTAGGCGTGGTAACAATCTGACAAAACTTAAGGTTTTTGAAAGCGAGCCCTGCGATGAGAGCCATATCATACGCAGTCGTCATCTGAGCAGGGTGGAGCAATCCATGGGGATTTTGAAAACGGGTCTGATGGATTCCTCTTTTTTGAAGATAGAGATTCAATTCCTCCATAAAATGGGGAACGGTTCCTCCCACCCCTTCCGCAAGAACATTGGCGGCATCATTTCCTGATTCAAGCAATAGACCATGCAGGAGTGCCTCTACAGAATATCCTTTTCCCTCTTTGAGCCCAATCGTTACCCCATCATGTTCAATCACATAAGGGGGATAGCTTAAGAAGTCGGATTGCTTTTCATCGGCAAGGACAACCGCCAAAGCATCCTTCGAAGCCACGCACATTTTCTGCAAATCGAGATTTTTTTGATCGAGAACGAAAAGAGCCGTTGCAATTTTCAAGATGCTCGCCGGGTAATGAGGTTCTTTGGCCTGTTTTTGGAACACAATTGAGCACGTGTCAGGATTATACAGAATCGCCGATCGGGCATTCACATGAACCTTAAGCCCCTGAGCGCTAAGGGGGGCTAAAGAAAGAAAGAAAAACAGAAGAAACAGTCGCATCATAGACCTTTAAAAAAAAGACCGATCTACTCAATATGAGGGAACCGGCGAGGTACGGCCCAAGTGTACCCCACCTGAGAATTTATTCTAAGACTTGCCTATGACACCAAATGAATTGGAAAAAGCCTATAACGAATTCACGACGAATTTCAAAAAATGGGCCCCTGATGGAATCATTGAAATCGATCTTGAAACTCTTTGCGAAATGGGGCTTCTCAATCGTGACGACCTTGATGAGGAATCGCCCGATGAGGTGACCCAATTCTTCCATGTGACAGAAACACCCGATAAAATCAGCTTGCACAATGAGAAGTTTGCGATCTGGATCGTTCCCCAACTCCTCGATAATATTCCCACCACCCACACCTATATTTCCCAGCTGGGCAAGGAAGGGCCCCAACTCGAACTCGTCTATGCAACAGCAGGGGTCTACAACACCCCCAAATTCATTCTCAAAGTCCTCCAGCATTTCCTAATTGATGTGATCGACACCGATGCCGTGATCTCCTCAATAGGCAAAAAAACTTAGATCTATTCCTTCCCGCGGATCATTCAAGCCTTCTTGTCACTCACTCTCAAACAAGTTGTGATAAAAAGGTTCTTGCAGGGACAATTATGGGTTTTGTTTCCTCAAAACAATTTTTTGAAACAAATGGAAGATCTAATGTTACTTGAAATGCATGCGGGGCCTTTGTTTCATTTTGAAATCGGTAAAGATCTCTTGAAATGCTATTTTTCTTTGTCTTGGCTTCTACTAAAAACCAGGGTTTATTATTTTTCGTAACAACAAAATCCACTTCTTTTTGTTCTTTTGTTCTTAGATAATAAAGACCATAGTCTCCCATCCCCCGATCGTTCCAAAAATGGATCGCTTTGAGGAGATGATTTGCGATAAAATTCTCATTTCGTTGTCCTACGTCTTCTACCAATGACCAATCCCATAAATAAAGCTTTGGCTCCTTTAAAAGGGAGCGTGTAATATTTTTAGACCACGGCTGAATGGAAAAACAAAAATAAAAGGATTTAAGCACCTCTATCCATCTCCGAATGGTATCGGTGGAAACACGGACTTTTTTTGCTAAAGATTGGAAATCTAACGATCTTGCTGCCTGCTTTTGCAAAAGTTCCGCAAGCAACTGCATTTGCGCAATTTCTTGAATACGAGTAGCATCTCTTATATCTTCAGAAAAAAGTTGATCCTTTCGCATCGCTTGAAGACGCTTAGAAAAACTTTTTGAGCGTTGTACGAATGGCTCGGGAAATCCTCCGAATTCCAGAAGTGCATTCCAATCTTCATCAGAAATTGGTTTCGGATCAGTCCGTATTTCATTTTCAATAATGTGCGGTGCTACAATCTCTGCTACGGAAAGAGGATGAATCCGATAATAAAAATATCGCCCCATTAAACTGTCGCCACCTTTTTTATATACATTTAGACGAGCGCTGCCAGTGACAATCATTTTTGTTTCTTTTTCATATTTATCAAAAAAGCCCTTTAGAAAAGTTTTCCACTTTCCAAACTTATGAATTTCGTCAAAAATGAGAATGGGAATTTCCTGCTTGATCTCATCAAGGTTTACTTGTGAAGCAATTGCGGAGGGACCTTCAATGAAAAGAAGCCTTTCAGCCGGGTTGTCCCAGTTAAAATAAAAATACTCTGGCCACTTTTTTGCTACATCCAAACTCAAAGTCGTCTTTCCAACCTGTCTTGGCCCCATTAAAAAAGCCATTTGGCGTAGCTCAGTTAGATGTTGATGAATCAAATTCTCATAGAGTCTCTTCATATATTGACTATAATACGACATATCGTTTTTTAGTCAAGACCAGGTTACGATATATCGTTTTTTGGTCGGCGCATATTATTTATATTCAGGGAGTTATAAATTGCCAAGGCAAAAACTCGATGGCATTATAGCGACGCACGCACTTTTTGACATGGGGGGTGCCTCGTTCCTAAAAAAACCTCCACTTGAATTCAACCCGCTGAATTGCAAACTAAATTATTTAGTTAACACACTTATAACCAGGAAATTAAATCAGTAATTAATTGAATAATATTAATAAAAAACATATAATAGGGATTGGAAATTTTAATAATAAGAAAAAACAATGACAGCAATAATATCGACCTCAGATATTCAACCACAATTTCCTGAGCCTCAAAGAGTTATTATAGGAGGCCGGAGGGAAGACTACCAACGGCTTTACCTAGCATTCAAGGAGTTTTTTTCCGCGAATTCGAAAAGCGCGCTTGGGTTGCAAGCACAATGCAAGACATGAACCTCTCTTCTAAAAAGAACAACTCATGGAAAATCCTAAAGGTAACCCTTTCGATGGATCAAACAGATTATTACGTCGCTCTGCAAAAGAAAATTGCAGAACTGATCCCAAGAGAAGACCATCGCCCAACAATTGATCTAAAGCTGGTGGGAGAAAATGTCTCCTCTAGAGAGCAAAAAGGGCAAAAAGTGGTTTCGATTGGAATCCTAGGTGGACTAGGACCACTAGCAGATGCTGATTTGATTGAAAGAGTGCAAGGCCAAGCAAAAAAACTTGGGTTTAAGCAAAACAATATGATCATCAATCTCTTTTCTGCACCCCCGCCCAGACGACTCGTGCAAATATTGAACTACTTACTCTTGTATCTTTATAGAATTTTTTTTCGGTTTCTAAAGAGAAAACATTCTCATTTTTATCTAGCTTCGAATACTGCTCATACCAGAATCAAACTTTTACGATTTTTTGGAACCAGAAGGGTCGTCAGTCTTGTGAAACAAGTAGGAGATTCTATTCAGAAGAAAAATAGTGGCGAAACGATTTTCATTTTTGGAACAAGACATGGTACAAAAAAGGGGTTATACCAGAGAATTTTAAAAGCTAGAGGCCTTCTCTATCAAAAGGCAGACTTAACTGAACAAAGAATTCTCCAAAAATTGATCAATGAAATCAAACAAAAGCCCTCACGAGAAATGTCTAGAAAATTGGAAGACTATATCATCGAGGTCATGCAAAAAAAGAAAGCACCAGGAAAATCCTATCAAGTTCTCTTAGGCTGTACAGAGCTTTCCTTAGCACTTGGTGATACAGGGATTGCTCGTTTAAAAGAACGCCTTGAGATGGAAGTTTTCAACACACAAGAAATTTTTTCCCAAGCGATTCAGAAGCACATAAAGACTATTGGATGGCTGCTTTCAGCAGAATAAATTGCGAAATGGCCTCAGAGCACATCTACAAAGCGCTTTCATTGCTGAGAGCCGAGTTTTTTTTCTAAGAGATTCTTTGGAAAGCGGAGTAAACTCAAATCAAGTTTGCGCAGCTTGAAAAAATTCTCATAACCCAAGTTCAGAGATGGCGTTTGAGGAAGATAGTAAAAATCATTTTAATTTTTCCATAACCCATTGATAATCAGCACTTCTATTTCCTGGATTGTATTTGTAGTGTCTGAAAATGAAGATAAGTGTTTCTCTAAAAGATTTAATGCCTTATGAGATGATCTCATGTTCATTAGAAAAACCAGAAAGATCGATCGACAAACAAAAAAAGAATACTTTTTATTTCAGCTCGTAGAATCATATCGTACTGAAAGAGGCCCTAGACAGAGGATCCTTCTCAATCTAGGAAGCGAGCTCCCCTTTTCTGAAGAGGAGCGAAAATTACTGGCAAATCGGATTGAGGAGATCGTCACCGGAAATAGGTCTTTTGTGGAATACCCAAAAAACCTCGAAGAGACGGCTCAATCATACGCCAAAAAGTTAATACGAATAAAGCAAACAACCCCGAAAAATGAAAAAAAATATATTAATAAACCTTCTGATGAAAGCAATGATTACCAAGAAGTTGATGTAAACAGTTTAAGAAATGGATATTGTAGAACAGTTGGTGCCGAACACATTGCTTTGGAAACAATTAAAAAATTACAGCTAGACAAGAAACTATATGACATCGGTTTGACTAAAAAACAGGTTGAGATAGCCATCGGGGTGATTATAGGGAGATTAATCAAACCGGGAAGTGACCGATCGACTCACAACTGGCTTTTGCATCAATCGGGCTTAAGCGATCTTTTAGAAACAGATTTTCACACAGTAAGTCTTGATGCAATCTACAAAATAGGAGACCAACTTCTTAAGCATAAGCAAAAATTGGAATCACATTTAGCTTTCATCGAAAATGATTTATTCCATTTTGAGGATACAATTGTCCTATATGATCTGACCAACACCTATTTCGAAGGATCTGCTTCAACGAATGCAAAAGCTCATAGAGGAAGATCTAAAGAGAAAAGAAGCGATTGCCCCTTAGTGACAATGGGTCTCGTTCTTAACGAACAAGGATTCCCCAAGAGAAGCGATATATTTCCGGGGAATGTATCAGAACCGGGGACACTAAAAGAAGTCATTAACCAATTGAACCACACAAAAACAGAGCGACCCATAATCGTGCTGGATGCTGGATTTGCTACAGAGACAAACCTTGAGTGGTTACGTGAGAATCAATACCCCTATATTGTTTCATCCCGACAAAAGCTATCTGAAGCACCTCACGATTTACAGTACGAAACGGTTAAAGAAGAAAACTCCTTAAAAGTTGAAGCGGCACAATTATTTAATACCGAAACAGGCGAAACAGAGCTTTACTGCCGCTCAGAAGCTAGGAAAATGAAAGAACAAAGCATGCAATCCTCCTTTCAACAGCGACTGGAAAATGATTTACAAAGAGCTTCAATAGCGCTTCGTAAAAAAGGAGGGACAAAAGACTACAAAAAAGTATTAGAACGAGTTGGTCGTTTAAAAGAAAAACACAAGCGGATCAGCTCCTATTATGAAATTGAAGTTAAACCAGATAAAACAGGATCTCAAGCAGTAGAAATTGTCTGGAAGATCATGACAGAAAAAATCTCAAACCAATTTCAAGGATTATACAAACTTCGTACCTTTGGACTGAAGTATACAAGCAAAAAGCTTTGGAATATCTACGTGATGCTTACTGAGATAGAAGAAGGATTTCGCTGTATGAAAAATGAATTGGGACTTCGTCCAATTTTTCACCAAAAAGAAAACCGAGTTGATGCTCACTTGTTTATCACCATCCTAGCTTATCATGTCATGCAAACCATTCGCTATCAACTTCAAGCTGCAAATATACATCATCGTTGGGAAACGATTAGAGAGAACATGAGCACTCAAGTACGTATTACAACAACCATGCGTTTAAAAAATGGTCGCCAACTACACATTCGAGATAGTAGCGATCCCGAACCCATCCATCGGTCCATTTACCAAGCGCTAAATCTGACCCAAAAGCCTGGGAACCGCACTAAAACAATCATCTAAAATTCAGCAAGGTCGAAAAATCCGTAGTGTCGAATTTTTTTCAAACAATCGTTTTAATGCCTCATTTTCAACCACTTGCAAAACTACACCTCTGAACTTGGG
>QIGB01000001.1 GCA_003228815.1 Chlamydiota bacterium
TGAAGGAGAGTATAAAGCAGATTTGCGTCACGGAAAGTTCAACAAGTATTACGACAATGGCAATCCCAAAATCCTACAGGTCTATGTGGATAATAAACTTCACGGCGTGAAGAAGATGTTTGATTCAGAGGGAAATGCGACAGAAAACCGCTACGAAATGGGCCAGAAGATTTAGAGAAATATACTCAAAAAAATTGAGCCCTCACTTTTACAAGTGGGGGCTATTTTTTTAAGCCTCTTCTTCAGTGAGATTGCGAACATTGACCGCTTGTGGGCCTTTTTTCCCTTCACCAATTTCAAATTCGACCCGCTGGCCTTTGTCTAATCCTTCTTCCATTTCTTGGACATTTGAACTGTGAACGAAAAATTCTTTTCCACCGGTATCAGATTCAATGAATCCAAAGTTCTTTTCTTTATCAAACCACTTTACTGTTCCACGTTCCATAACTTTAACTCTTTTTTATCCTGTTTTGTAAAAGACTTTCAAAATAACTTGGAATAAACTCCCCTAATGGTGCTCCATTTGCCGCAAGTTCGCGGATTAAGGTGGCGCTGATACCAGAAGTATCACTTTCAGCTATCAAAAAGAGAGTTTCAATTCCAGTCAGCTTGTAATTGGCCTCCGCCATTTCCATTTCATAATCCATATCTTTTGCTGAGCGTAATCCCCTGAGTAAACAAGAGGCATCCTTTTTCTTTGCAAAATCGATGGCAAGCCCAGAAAAGCTTGAAATTTCTACGTTGGGCAGATCGCTCGTTTCCTTGCTTAGTCCTTCTATTTTTTCTTGTGTTGTGCAAAGACTCTTTCCCTTTTTGAGATTTTCTCCAATTCCTACAATGAGCACATCGAAAAGCTTTGCGGCTCTTCGAATCAATCGGATGTGCCCCCAAGTAGGAGGATCAAAGCTACCAGGATAAAGAGCTTTAAACATTACGCTATTTAAAATGATCTACGAGTAATTTTCAAGTAGTAATTCAACGTAAGACCCAAAAATATCCTTTTCTATCGGACTCAATCGTTTTGTTAAGTTCTGCAGCTGCTTTTTGTACACCAACGCGTACAGCGGGCTCTCTCCACTCTGTACCGCACATAACTCCGTCTTCATTGAGGAATGGATACCAAGTCTTGATATCTGTGTAGACTCGGTATGTATCGCGAGAGGTATCCACATAAATGAGATCAGCACGAATGTCTTTGCGCAAGGCTTTTGCGGCCTCATCTGTTGTCATTCTCATCGGCACAACCCAATCTTCCACACCAGCTTGGCGGATATTGGAGAGAAATAAATGGTAGATATGATCACGAATAGGAGCGGTCGTTTCTCCGTGATGGTTGGTAGCACCGAGCCAATGATCAATGGCATAGACCATTCCATCTTCTCCGACGCGACGTGCAAAAAATCGGGTCGAAGCACCCGCCCAACTTCCCAATTCAATGACGGTTTTGATTTCTTGGGAGAGAAAAATTTTGTCTAAAGACTGTTCAGTGGCAAAATAGCCAGCTGGATCGAAAGGGAGATCGTTTATCGACTCATACAAAGTGTCAGCACATAGTGAAAAAGAACACAGAATAATTCCAATAACCCATTTAATTGTCTTCATCAGAACCTCCAGAGGTGAAAGAACGTCAACAAGTTTATGAAGGGGCTTGTTAAATAGCAATTTAATTTTGAAGAATTTTTATCTAGTGGGAGGGCATTGCTGAAAAAACTCCTCTTGAGTGCACTTTGTATGCAGCATGTGGATCTTTTCCGTGAGTTCAGCTGGGAAGTCGCTTGTCGCTAATAATTCTGCAGTTTTTTTTGGCGTGGTCCAATCAAAACGAATATGCTCATCACTTAAACGAATAGAACTTTCATCGGCTATTTCACATAAATATGTCGCGAAAATCAAACCAACATCACCATTTTGTTCCGGGATGCGAATGCTAGACAAGGCCATTGTAAAAGGACTGCATCGAATGAAGTTCGGCAAGCCTGTTTCCTCATATACTTCTCGTTTGAGGGCGGTTTCCAATGACTCATTTTTTTGAATCCGTCCGCCAGGAATGTCCCAGCGAGCTTCGATCTGGTTGAGTCTTTTGGGATTCTTCTGTAACACCAGCAGTTTGCCACCTAGGTTGACAATCAGCGCTTTCACTCCCAAATAAAAAATATCGTTTTTAGGATCCATAGGGTTCATAGTTGCCTCCAATAGTAAAGGGTTGTGTCGCCAATGTTTCTTTTTTCAATCAGTTCGAGGAGAGGAAAATCGATTTCTGCTCGTTTGCTTTGCTCGAGAATCACCACTGCGCCTTCTGCGAGTAAGGGAGGAATTTTTTCTAGTAGGGGCTTGATATCGAGAGTATAGGGGGGGTCGATGTAGATGATTTCGAATTGCTTCTTTTGTTTGACGAGCCGTTTCAAAGCACTTTCTGCATCGCTCTGCAAAACCGTAGCGGTGAGGCCAAGATTTGTGAGGTTTTCGCGGATGCAACCAGCTGCAAGGCGATCTCTTTCAATGAAGACGGCGCTTTTTGCACCTCGCGAAAGAGCTTCAATGCCCATGCTACCGCTTCCGGCAAATACATCGAGGAAATGGGCCTCGTCGATCTGATTTTGGAGGATATCAAAAACGCTGCCGCGAATTTTACTGGATGTGGGACGGGTCTTTGCGCCCTTGGGAGTTTTCAGTTGTCTGTTCTTGTAGAGTCCGGAGAGTATTCTCATTGTTCAGTTGCGATCATGCCGCGGTAAGGAGCCACGATTTCAACGGCCTCCTTTAGATGCGTGCTTTTTCCATTTTTCAGAAAATGATCATAACAGATTTTGGATTGCGTGTGAGCCCAAAGTTTTTCTAGGATACGTCCTCCGCGTGCGGCCGTATCGAGGGAAAGCTTCTTACGGATATTGAGCCACTTGTCGTGGTTCTTCCCCTGGATATAGAGTGTGAGATCACAAAGTTCATCAATACTGCCAACGATGGTATAGGGTTGCCCAGCAAAAATAGGGGGAAGGGCTTTACTTTGGGGGTAGACAAGTACGCGAGCGTTCGGATCATCAGCAGTGAGTTCTACACTGATATTTTTCACGAGTGGATTGTGCAGATCTTTTATGAGGTGGACGAGCTTTCGGGGAAAGCCGGCATTCGTATCAGAATAGAGCATTTTTCCAGCGGTGGAATAGCTGAGGACATCGAGCAAAACGAGGTTGTTGTTTTTTCCTGATGCAGAAGCATAGAAATTGACGAGTCCTTCGTATTTTTTGACCCACCCAGCAAGAGCCATTTTCTGCTTTTGGCTGCTCAAAAGGGTGTTTCCATCGGTGATAAGAATAACAGAGTGGAGCTCATCGGGATCAAACTGCGCAGGGAGCATCTGGTCAAGAGAGCTAAAAACTTCTGTTGCGGCAAAATGGGTTTTGGCGTTTTGCCCATCGAGAAAATCTTCTGCCATTTGGATCGTTTTTGGCGTGACAGGGAGAGCTAAGTTGGAGAGTTTGGAGACGTTTTTGTCAAAGATATAGATATTGAATTTGTCTCCCTCATGCAGCGCGGCGAGTGAGCGCTGTACAGCGCGTTTGAAGCGATTAAATTTGTGTTTTTCTATGGAACTAGAACGGTCGATCAAAAAATAAAAGTTTTGATCCATTGCAAGGCATTCGGTTTCAAATTCAGGGTGAATCGTGAGAGAGAAAACATATTTATTCCCTTCGGGAGCGGGCATGAGAGAGAGATCGATCTCGATCTCTTCTTCCCACTGCAGTTGCGTGGCCACTTCTTCGAGTCCGTAATATTCCAGTTCATGAAGTGATCTCTCTGCAAGACTTTGTTTGAGCCACTTACTCCGCAAATAATCAACCGAGTTGGGAAGAACCATCTTGGGGGTCGTGCTCTCGGAAAGCTGGGAGAAATGTTTCTTGTCGATGAGCTCTGCTTTTGTTTCCTTCTGTGGTGTTTTGAGTTTTTTTAGTGATGCAGCGAAGTGGGGATCGAGCCCGTCAATCGTGTGTGTGGGATGTGCGGAAGGGAAGAACTGTTGGTCGGTCATGGTATAATCATCTTCCACTGCCGGCGCGATTGGTTCTGATTTCTCGATGACATCCGGATCGCTAAAATCGACACTCGCATATTTTTCAATTTGGTAAGAAAGGGGGTCCTCATCAAATTCGTCTTCAAGGACAAAATCTTTGAGAGAAGCTTCCCTTTGGGGATCGAAAAGAGGAGGTAAGTTAGAGGCAAACTCGTCAGCGATTTTTTGGATCGGAGTGAGATCTTCTTTTCGGACTTTGGGTTTAGAAACGTAGAGCGTTTTAGCTGGGCTAAAAGAGGCTTCTTCTATGGCCTCTTCTTCTTCTTCGAAGTATTTTTCGTCCCTTACAATCTCTTCGTATTTTTCATTTTTTACACTTGCAAGTGTTACGGTATTGAGGGATTCTTCTAGAGCTTTTTCAATTTTTTCGACGAGAAGTTCTTCATTTTCTTTGGGGACGATGACAGGAGTTGGGGCGGGCTTAACGAGGCTATGAGTCTCGCTGATATCAAGGGAATAAGAATTGGAAAAGAGAAACCAAACGGCTCCGATGTGCAGAGCAATCGAAGCCATAAAGCAAAACATTAAGAGGGACTTTCGGATTTCCCCAAATTTCATATTGCCTTTGTTATTTCCAACTTGGTTCTCTTAACGCGATTAAGCAAATAGGGTTGTAAATACGCTTCATTCTCTAGGAGACCATCGAGGATTTGCAGAGCCTGGTCTTCGAGGGAGAGAGCTTTGTCCATTTTCTTTTCCGCTCTAGCAATTTTTGCTTCACACTTCAGCATTTGCGCATTTAAGAACTGCATATATGCTCCAAAAATGGCGTCCTTTTCTGGGAAATTTTTTCGCAAGGAGTTGTATTCTTCTACAATCGGATCTTCTACAGCGTGAAAGTCTTCAAACATTCTCTTATAGAAAAAGTGGGCATTCTTGGCCTGAGACTCGAGATCCGAGAAGGAACTTCGAATCTCTGCATACTGCAGTGCAGCTTCCAGATGGAGGGGTTCGGCACTGATTCTCTTTTGGATTTGCAAATCTTTGAGCGTGTGCAAAATTGAGATCATTTCAGGGCTGTCATTTGTTTTGTGAGCAGGTTTGAGCAGCCGATACTCCAGTTTTGCAAGCAAAAGAGCAGCCGAATTTGTGACGATCGAACCCTTTTCTGCTGTTTTGATAATATGGCGGTAAGCCTTAAGTGCTTCGGAGAACTGCCTCTCATTTTCATACGTTTTTCCGAGTTCCAAAAGAGCTCTTTTTTTCAATTTCCATGGAAGCTGAGGATGCTTTTCTTGTTTTTGCACCAGCATTTCGAGTAATTCTTTTTTTTCTGAATATTTCCCGGCCATTTCTAGCAGATGGGCATACTTGAGGACTTCTCCTTCCAAGTAGAGCGAATCAGAAGAGATATTCAAAGTCTCTTGCTTCGTACCGATCCCCAGCAAATCTTTGAAGAGGGCTTCAGCTTTTTGACAGCTCTCTTTGGAGCCGTCTTTTGCTCGCAAATAGAATTGGTTGACAAGCCAAAGGAAATTATCGAGTTTAATCGAGCGATCATGCCAGGCATTAGAGGCAAAAAGATGCTCTGCTGCACAATTTTGGAAGTGATCGCGCATCTCTTCATCCTGTGCAGAGAAGCTCTGCGTCAAATAAGCATTGTAGAGCTCCAAGTGGAGAATTTCACTCTCTGGCAAGTTTTCATTATAGGAAAAGGCCGCTTCTGCATGCTCAATGAAAACAGAAAGATCATTCGTCACCTTTTGCTGACACAGAGCCATGAGGAGGTGAGCTTCAGCAAGAAAATGGGGCTGCTGAACCTCTTCTAGATAATGATGAAGCGGATGGATCACATCCTCATATTGACCGAGCTCGCAGTAGCATTTCATCATGACGAGAAAGTAGTGGTCTTTCTCTTCTGCTGACAAAATATTTTCTCTACGAAGAGCTTGATCTAAAGTCCCGATGAAAGTTTTTTTTGCCTCCTCAGAGTTTGCCAATCCCGGATCTTTTAATTGTTCAATACAACAATTTAAAAGATGTCGCCATGCATCGCGATACCTTTCGCTTTGAGGATATTTTTCGATGAAAGACCAAAAAGACTCTCCAGCCGGCAGCCATTTGTCTGTTTGGGCAAGGAGAACGGCATAGTCATACAGCACTTTTTCCGCATCTTCATAGCCTGGATATTCTTTCGAGATAGATTGCAAATCAGAAAGAGCTTGGATAAAGTCGCCATTTTCTCGACACATCTGCGCGTGAATCAGCAAAACCTTTGGCACTTCGGCATCTTTTGGAAAAGCTTTCTTAAAAGAGAAAAGAGACCGTTCGAGAAGAGAAACATCTTTCAAATAGCGAGAACAATTCACAAGGAGCAAATAAGCCGTTCTCAGCTCTTTAGATTGTCCAGCTGCGTTTGAGATGAAATTTTCCAGGGGCATTACGGCCTGCTGGTAATCGCTCATCGAATAGTGACAACGCCCTTCGTAAAACTGCAACAAAGGAACTTTTTGCTCTGGCATCAAGCCAATCACATCTTGGTAAAAGTGCAAAAATTCATCATAGTTGTCATTTTGGTAGAGGAGGATGAGACGATTGAAAGCAGAAAGACGAGAGCGCTTGCCCCCCATCTCGAAGACCTGTTGAAAAGTGTGAGCTGCCTCACTTTTGTCTTCTTTGATCTGCAGAATGGCCGCTTGGAAGAGGAATCGCTCCCTATGTTCTGGGTATTTTTCTGACAAAGTCAAATATAGAGAAATGGCCCGCGCATCTTCACGAAGGAGGCGATGGATCTCGGCAAGAGGAAAAAGAGCCCGATCGCAATACTTTGTCTGGGTGAGAATTTTGTAATGCGGTTTGGCCAGCTTTAAATAGAAAACCTTTTGATCCATCCCATCAGATTTCAGTGCCTGACGAAAACATGCTTCTGCAAGCAAATAGCGCACCTTCATCTCTTCGGTGCTGCCCCTGCACGACTTGAGATAGCGTTCTGCTCCCTCGATTACGCTTGTGAAATCGCGCGTTTCGAATTGAGCTTGTAGTTGATTGAAAGTTGTTTTTTTCTTAATTTCAGGATTTCCGATGAGGTCATATGTTGCGAGAGCTTGCCGATAGTTGCGCTCCTGAAAGTAAAGGTCTCCAAGCATAGCATTGAGATGATTATGCAAGCCGGTATCAGGGTTTTTTGAAAGAAAATCAATAATTTGCCTTTTAACCGTTGAATAATCGCCATCTTTCCAATATTCGGTGATTCTGCGGAGCATGAGCGCTTCCTTTGGAGTAGCGCTCGTACTTTCAGAATACCCGGGAAATACTAGAGAAATTCCTGCGAGAAGTGCGTATAGGACTATTTTTCTCGGCTGGAAAAATCGCTCTCTCTTCATAGATCCTCCATGAGAAATCCGTTTTTTTTCATTATACTTAGCCATCCATTTATTGCTAGGATTTACCCGTCGTGTTTTAATAGATCTAAACCCTTCAAAAAGGAGGTCTTTGGTGGGAATACAACTCATGCTGCTCGCAGGAATTTGCGTGGCCATTTCTAACTTGTTTTTACGCCGTAGTATTGATTCAGGGGGTACGAGCAAGGCCTATCTGATGTTACAGCTGGGGCTTACTGTTTTTGTCATGATTCTTCTAGGTCCTGTCCGCACAGGAAATTATGCTTGGGAGCCTTCCATGGCGATTTTTGCGCTAGCTGGAGGAATTCTCCTTGCTAGTGTAATGGGATTTCTTGGAAAAGCGTTTGAAAATGGTCCACCGGGCCTTTCCGTTGCCATGCTCAACTGCTCTTCTGTCATGCCAATTTTGATGCTCGTTCTCTTTTTTGGAGCCCAATTTGGATTTTATTATACCCTATGGAATGCAATCGGGTCGATTCTCGTCATCGCTGGAATTTGCTGGGCTGGCTGGGATGGGGGAAATATAGCTAGTCGCCGCAAATGGCTCCTTTTTGTATCTCTCACGTTTTTTGCCCATGTTTTCTATCTCGTCTTCCTTTCTTGGCGATCGCTATTCATCAATTTCCCTGGGCAATCAGGATTAGGATTGGCGTTTTCCCCAGAAGCGGCCAGCATGCAATGGTTCATGCCGATCGTTTTTGCCACCGCAGCCTTCATCCAAGGAGTGCTCTTTTTTTCAGGGGAAAGGAGGATGCCCAACCGCACAGAAGTTTCCTATGGAATGGTGGGAAGCGTTGTGCATGGGGTCGGGGCCTTTGCCATGCTCAAAGCGACAGAGGTAGCAACATCAGTTGAACATGCCATGCTCTTTCCAATCTTTTCCGTAACCCTCATTGTCGGGTGCAATTTATGGGGAAAGTGGCTCTACCAAGAGCAAGTCCATTGGAAAGCCAATGCCGTTTGCATCGGAGGACTTCTTCTTGGCACGGTGGATTGGTCGTCCATTTTTGGCTAAGATCAACCTTCTTCGAGAGGAGTGGACCTTGTGGCGAACTTTGAAACAAGATAGATCGTTCCAAGGGCTGCTGGAAAAGCCAATACGAGCGAATGGTTAGCAATGCCTAGAAGAGGAGAAAAAGCTACGATGGCTCCACCTACGGCCATTCCAAGCCAGCTGGCAAATGGGCTGAGATATCGGAAATAAAGTGTGGCGATGACGAGTGGACCAAAAGTGGCTCCAAGGCCAGACCAAGCATATTTGACGAGACTGTCAATGGTTGTGAATCCGGGCAGCGCAATTCCCATGGAAATGAGAGCAGAAACAATGCATGCCAGGCGTGTGATCACAAGCTGCGTTCGATCGGAACTATTCACATTGAAAAAGCGCTTGTAAAGATCTTCCGTTATTGTTGTAGATAGCACGAGGAGCATTGAACTCACAGCATTGATGATTGCTGCTAGGACTGCGCAGAGAAAAATCCCCCCTAGAAACGGCGAAAAATATTTCTTCACTAAAGCGATGAATACATATTCGGGAGAATTGAGGTTGCTAAGTGCTGCAATTCCAACAAATCCAACGAATGTTGCGGCCATAAGTGAGAGAATCTGCCAGCTCATTCCAATTTTCTTTGAAGCAGAAATTTGCTCAGGATCGCGTATACCCATGAATTTACTGATTATGTGGGGCTGACCAAAATACCCAAGCCCCCATCCAAACATCAGGAGGAGGTGACTCCAAATCGTAGATAAATTTGCTGAAGAGAAGGGGGAGATATTCCTCCCATGGCTGTGAACTGCTTTGACAATAGCCGAAATGCCTCCGAAATCAAAAGCAATATACAGTGGAACGAAAATGATCACTGCTAAAAGAAAAATCCCCTGAAAGAGATCGACTCTTGCAAGAGTCAAGTAGCCTCCAATGAGTACAAATGGAAGAATGAAAGTAACTCCTAGAATAACTCCAACAGCATAGGAGATGGGGAAGAGAGTTTGAAAAAGAGCTCCAATTCCGCAGAGTGCTGCAGCTACATAAACCGTATAAAAGAAAAAGAGAGCAACGGAGGTAATCAAGCGTCCAATGGATTGATTTTGGCCGAGTCTTTTTTCAAAAAAACTACAAAGAGTGACACTTCCCATTTTTTCTGTATGGACTCGAATTTTAGGTGCAACAAACACCCAGTTAGCCCACATCATGATAGTGAGTCCAATGGCAGCCCATATATGATTTCCGCCACTGATAAAAATAGCTCCTGGATAGGCCATGAATAACCAATTGCTCATATC
This sequence comes from Chlamydiota bacterium, assembly GCA_003228815.1. Classification (GTDB taxonomy): domain Bacteria; phylum Chlamydiota; class Chlamydiia; order Chlamydiales; family Rhabdochlamydiaceae; genus Sacchariniichlamydia. The sequence continues at coordinate 9,694 of QIGB01000001.1, forward strand.
ACTAGCATGCGCGGCAAGTGCCGTTGTCCAGCTATTGAGAGATCGATCTCCTATTACGAAATCTTTTTGCGTGAGAGTGCGCTTTTGTTTTGCTTTCGCAAAAAAAAGGAGAAAGGAAAAGTAGAGTAGGATTGCAAAAAATTCACCCATTCATCAAAACTTAAATTTATTCTCTAAAAGGATATCAAGTATCCACGAAAAAAACAAAAGTTTTATCGGAGTACCTATGAAAGCCATATTTATCTTAACAATTTTTGCCACTATAGCACTGCAAGCAGAACCGAAAGGATCTACTCATGACGCCTGGTCTGATTGGATCTTAGACCGAACGCAAACCACTGAAGATGAAGAGGAGATTGGGGACAATTCTGAGGATGACGCTTCTGATGTAGATGAGATTGGGGACAATTCTGAAGCAGATTTTTCTGATGAGGAAGAAAAATAGTACACTTGTGATTCTGGGAAGTTCCTAAGCTTCAAAAGGTTGTGTTTTGATCAGACACTAAAGTCATTTTGGATGCGATTGACAATGTGCACAAAATAGTCCTACGATCTTCACGGCGAAAAAATTATACCTCGAGGAGGCCCTGGCATGAGTTTGATTCAAAAACGGCTTATTCGATGGGTGCTAGCATTTTCTTTTTTCATCTATTCCACTGGCGTCTTTGCAGATGTTGGTGATAACGATGTTGAGCTGATTTCTCCTAAGTGTATGTATTGTAATTATCAAAAGCAGCCACATGCTTTATATATCGAGACACTGCAATTCTCCGATGGGAGTTTCTTTAGGACAGTAGGAGATACTTATTTCTGCAATCAAATTAATAGTGCACTGAGACAAATAAATTGGTTGTGGTATTCAGAAGAAAAACTTCGCACCCCATTCGATGATAATTTTTATCCTCTGTATGGCTTTAACTATGAAAACTATGGTACGTATCAAGCACATGGTCTCCAGGGGTATTTGGAAGAAACTTATGATGCTGATATTCGCGATGAGGATGAAGAGGACGCTGACTTTGGAACATTTTATGTTGAGCAATACTTTACGCGATATTCTCCGATCCACTTAGATGACATGATGTTTTCCTTAGAACAGGACTTTTTTTCTTCAGTAAATCAATATATCGACGACTACAAAATTGATATCAATGCACTCCGGTTGGAGGATGGTGATAGGGCCAAAAAGTCTATTCAGCACAGGACAAATAAAATTAAATTCTTTGAATCTGGTCTTCCCAGAGCAAAAGAAATTTTAGAAAATACCCGCGACGAATTTACACGAAAGATACTTCAAGACATTGAAAATTGCCTAATTGATCGAAAGATGCATCCAAAGGATCACTCTGAGTACAACTCGACCCTCCTATGCGACCGAGGATACGCTAATTTTCTTTTGGGCAATTATTTTACTGCGATGGAAGATATTCAAAAATCTATTGCCACTGGCGCCATAGATCCAAAGATCTTTGAAGTCCTCGGACAAACAAGCGCACAGCTTGGCTTATACCAAAATGCTATTGACTATCTTACTAAAGTTCTCGAAGATCAACCTCACAATTCAAAAGCTTATTTAGAAAGGGCTGCTGCCTATTTTGAACAAGGCAATTTTGAAAAGGCCCTTGAGGATTATATGGCAAGTGGGTTGAAGCCAGCGCCCATTGAAGATTTTGCCATTGCTTCCCTCGAATTCGGATGCGGGGTAATTCAGGGAGTGCTTATGGGTGCTGAGCATACGCTTGAAAATTTTCTCCCCTCGATGCTTTGTTCCCTCCAGGGCATGGCAAATGGAATTTGGGCCTTTGCCTTGAGCCCCAAAGAAGTTTCAAATGAAATGGTCGAGGCGTGCAAAAATATCTATGAGTTCTTGCAAGGTTCTAATCTAGAAACTATTTCAGCTGTCATTCCAGAACTTAAAGAATTGGTCTCTGATTGGAAGGAAAATACTGAATTTCACAAAGGGGAACTCATTGGTACGATTTTAGGGAAATATGGGCTAGATGTATTTTTGCTCTCCGGATCTGCGAAAGGAATAAAACTATTTCAAGAACTGAAAGTCGCTAATGCCACCTTAACACTTGAGACTATGAAAAGTTTGGAGAAAAGGACCATCCTCAAAGAAATATCCAAGCAATGGAATGAGAGTCTTAAGGTCCCTACCGAAGTTATTACCAAGAGTAAAAGGGAGGTGGCAGCAGCTCTCGGCAAACAGTATAGAAGCCAAAATCTTAATGAGATGCAAGCCAGAAAACTTTTGCATAGCATAGGTATTCCAACTTATCCGGCACCTAATGCAATGAATGTAAATGAATTTCATATAAGAATTGCAAATAAAGGTGGAGGAATGAAATATACCTCTAAGAAAAACCCACATTATAAAGTTAGGGTCATGCCAGGAAATCCCTACAGTGAATACCTAAGTCAAAGAAAGCCTTATGTTGTTCATCAGACGTCAAGAGGATTTATGGATAAAAATGGCAATATAGTTCCACTAAAGAATCCAGAAGCCCATATTCCACTCGAAGAGTATGATTTTAGTAAATTAGCGAAGGTATTTAAAGATGGAAAATAACAATTTTATGCATAGATTTGTTGCAGATACTATCGCATGCATGGCAGATCGAGACTACCAAATTCGGGTATGGGCAAGAGGTGAAGGCCCTGAATGTGATTCTTTTTGCGAATCAATGAATGCTTTTTATGATTATATGGAGATAATATATTCGGAATACAAAAAATACGGACTGAATGACGAGGATTTAAATTTTTTGAAAAATTTAGAAAAAAAAATAGACGATTTCAGTGAGATTGCCGCACAATTTGACCGAGATGGCGACCTCATAAACGATCTAAAGTGGCTTGAGATTGTAGAAATTTCGAAGGAAGCTTGTGAAAGATTGAAAAAATATGTTTGATCTTAGAGAGTGTATCCAAATTCATTTGGACGAAAGAATTTTGCCTTTTTCACCTCAATTTTTTGGCTCAAATTCGCTGAATGAGTCCATTCAGCTCCATTTTCCGCCAAAAACTGGGGCAAAAAATCCTAAAATCCTCGTCTCAAAGCAATTCGTATACACCCTCTTACTGCCATTTCTCATATCAATTATCAGAAAAAATATATAGTTTTAGCGAGAGATTTTCGTGCAGAAGGAAGCGCGGAGAGTGAAATTAATCCTCAAAAGAATACTCTTCGACTTGATAAGCATCATATTCGTCTATGAGTTCGATGGCCTTTTCTGGATCGAGGTCCTGTAATTGATCATAAATCTTGAGCCCTTTTGCCGTTTCCCCTTTTCGGAAGTAGAGCTTGCCAAGCCGAAGGAGGATCTCATTGTTGCTCGGATCCATCTGCAAAATCTGTTCATACTCTTTTTGTTCTTCTTCTGCTTTTTCGAGTTCTTTATAAAGACTTGCCCGTTGCGCATGGACCCAGGGATCATTAGGGGCATATTCATCGATGATGTGGTATTCCTCAAGAGCTTTCTCAAGAGCCATTTCGAATTTTTTGTGCATCTCTTCAGAAGAATATTCAAGTGGTGCCCAGCATAGCTCTTCATTGAGAGCTAGTTTTTTCGGATCTTGATAAAGAGTGGCGAGGGCGACGTAATTACTTGCCAGGGATGCATGCGCTTCGAGATCAGAAGGCTCCTTTTTGATGAGACGAATATGTTCTTGGATCGAGGTGAAAAGTAGCATTTCTTTGATCTTTAAGAGGTCTTTCCACTGAGTCCAAATGCGAAATTTTTCCGAGAGATATGAGAGTGTTTCAGAGGCTAAAATCCACCGATTTTCCACTTTTCGAATGCGCAAAAGAGAAATCAAATGGACAATGGCCTCTGTGATACAACAATGATATTCGAGGCTGCCCGGATCAAATGGGATACAGGAGTGGGCCGTCTCAATGTATTCATCACGCAGAAGCATCAGCCTCTCAGGCCTTCGCCCCTGCAAGTAGAAAAGAAGGACGAGATAGGTGAAAACGGTTAAAAAAATCCCCGCGAGCCAAAAAGCCATCGCCGTCGATTGCAAAAACTGAGAGAATAACAGGCCAAAAAAAACAAATTCCATACAGAGAACAAAAATAAAAAAAGCATGAAAGAGGACATATCCTCTATTGATTTTGGCAAAGCGGGTGACAAAAGGGGTTGAGAGATCAGAGATCTTCTGTTGAAAAGTTGCCGTGTTGAAAACGACACAGCTGTCACGGTGTGTTGTTGAAGTCATAAATTCGCAGTATAAAGAAATCAATACCGGTCATCAACTGTCTCTTTCAATGCGATGATGACTTTTCTTGAAACACCAGCCTGCTCCAGGTCTCGCTCATCTTCAGGGGTTAAGAAAAAAGAACTTCGCGTTGCGCGCACTTCATAAATAATGACATCGTCTGCTACTCCTGCCCTTGTCATATTTTTGATGTCTTGGACGTTGAGATGCTGATATTTTTCCAATTTCTCAAGAGTTTTCGGATAATGTCGATCGAGGCGATGGAGATCATTCGGAGTCAGTTTGTGAGAGAAAGTCGCATAGATCCCTTGATCCTCTGCAGAAGCAATGAGAGAGGAAGAGGAGGACAGGGCAGCTATTTGCGTGTCCGTTTTCGATTGGCAGCCACAAAAGGCTGCAAACATAAGAAGATAGAAACCTTTCATCATGATCGTTTTTTTATCTCAAAAGCACGAATAAAGAGCAATAGCGCTCCCAGCAAAGCACTGGATGCAGTGAAACAATAGAGCAAGCGAACATTGAGGCCAGCAATGACCCCGCCGATGAGAGAACCGAGGATTGTGGCCAGAACGGCGATGGCCTGATTCACCCCAAGGACCCTTCCTTGAATGAGTTCAGAAGCATTCCATGAAACCGTGGCAAGGCCATTTGTCCAACAAAGCGCAGCAGCTAAAGAGGCAATAAAGAAATAAATAAGAAAAAGAAAAAACGGTTGATTTGGAATGAGAGTGAGGAAAAGAAAAGTGCTCAAAACGATGAGTCCGAAGCAGAACGTTTTAGAAGCGGAAAACACAATCGAAAGAAGTGGATTGATGATGAAATTGGCAAGTGTCCAAATCACTCCAATCGAGACAAAAGTGAGTGTGATCATATTGGCCGAAACATCGAAAATATCGATCAAATAGGTGGAGAGATATTGCATAGAGGTGATCCAGCAAAGCATAAAAAGAAAGAAAACGATGTAGAGAGTGCGTACGTCTTTATATTGGATCGCAGAGCGGATGTTTTTCAAAGCTTTTTTGAATTCGATTTTTTCTTGAGGCTTTGTCGCATGGCTCTCCTCAAAATATTTGAGGAGAAGACCCAAGTTGACAAAGGATAAAAAAGCGGTCAAAAAAAAAGGAGTTTCCGGACGAAAAAACATGACGAGGTCAGGATTCGAAAGACTTCCTCCGACTAAAATGGCAAGAATGAATCCAAGGCCACCTAAGACGGCAATCCATCCAAAGTTCCGTATCCGCTCTTTATTCGTATGGGTGATATCGGCCACCGCAGAGAGACACAGTGTGAGGTTGCCGGCAAAAAAACCTGTGATTACTCGTCCAAGCCACATGAGGACGAGCTCTTTAAAATGGATCCCAAATGCCGTTAACAGATATCCGATGATTCCTATTGAAATTGTCCAAGTAAAAACCTTTTTTCTGCCAATGCGATCGGAAAATTCTCCAATGAGCGGTGCGCCAATTGCTTGAGCCAGGGGAAACGAAGCAATCAAAAGCGCCAGCAAAAAAGTCCGTTCGAAGAGCGTTGCCGACTCCAGCAGATGAATCTGCGGTTTTAAGAAAATAGGAGTTAAAATGGGATAAACAATCGCCAGTCCAAAAGTGTCGATGAAGTAGGTGAGAAGCACTGGAGAAAAACGGCGACTCCAGACTAAATTCTTCATTTTTCCTTAAGAGCTGTTGCTATTTCTTCTTTGAAACGGTATCCCACTCCCCGGACCGTTTCAATCCAATGAAATTCGGGACCCAATTTCTTTCGAAGAGAGGCGATATGGACATCGATATTACGATCGACAATAAACGCATCGTCGTTGTGGATATCATCCAATAGCTGATTGCGCGTCATGACTTTACCTCTGTTGGAAAGAAGTCGGCGCAGTATCCCAAATTCTGACAAGGTGATTGGCTGAACAAACTCCCCTTTCTTCAGGAGATAACGATCCACATCCAATATAAAATCCCCAAAGAGAATGACATTGGGTATTTTTTCTGGCTCGCGCGTGCGACGCAAAACAGCTTTGATGCGAGAGAAAAGAACTTTCGGAGAGAAAGGCTTGGCAACATAGTCATCTGCTCCGAGTTCCAGACCCAACACGACATCGATCTCTTCGGATTTTGCTGTCAGAATAATGACAGGAATATCTCTTAAGTCAGGATTGCTTTTGATTTTTCGGCAGACATCCAAACCATTTTGTCCTGGGAGCATAATGTCGAGAATGACCAGGTCGGGCTTTTCTCGCTCCACAGCTCGATAGCCATTGATGCCATCTACTTCGACGTGAAGTTTATAGCCGGAAACTTCTGCCTGCAATTTGATGAGAGAGGCAATGTCCTCTTCATCTTCAATCAAAAGAATTCTTTTCTTGTGACCCATAGGTAAACCTCAATTTGTGACAAACCTCAGTAAACCAACTCATTGAAAAAAATGCACTCGAAAAATTTTAGGTGCTAGCTAGAGTGTGGTTGATTGTTATGCACTAAGAAGTAAAATTCTCTAAATACTGCTAAAGAAAAACCCGGCTCTTTGCAGAGCTGGGTTGATGAATTCTCATTTGAAAGGCAGTAAGCTTCTTCCAAATTATTTCTGGGTTTTTCATTGCGGATATCTTAAGATATCCGCTCAGAACAATCTGAAAAATCTCACCTAAATCTGTTGCTCTAAATTAAAATGCTCGAGTATGGGTATATCTTTCTGGGTTTCTTAGGAAACTTTCTTCTGTTTGGACTTGGCAATCTACGGTAAAAACTGTTTGCGTGCCAAAACTTACGCGATTGTCTAAAGATTCGGGAGCTTCTGTGTCAGCTGAAGATGAGGAAGCAGATGTGTCTGTGTCAGCTATTATGGGTGCTGCTACACCCGTCACTTTTGTTTCAGCTTCGGATTTTTCTAAAACTGGGGTGCTGGGGCTGCGCCGGAAGAAGAGCTTGCTGATCTACCTACTCTACCTAGTGCTTTCATGTTTATCTCCTTTTAATTGGGTTTCAAATATAAATAAGTATATCAAATAAAGCTATTTTAATTCAATAAGAAATTATATTTGTAGGCCATAAATAGAAAGGTCCCCTTTCGTGTAAAAAATAATTTTACTGAAAGGGCGACTACTATGGGAGGGGTTATCACCATGAGTAACAAGGAGTTATCTCATGCCCCCAATTGCAGAGTCGCTCGATTAATCAAGCGCAAGCTGCTGATATACTGGGCATTAGCATCTGAAATGCACCCCAAAAATTTTGAATGATTGGGTGAAGCAAAATCTTCTACGTGCAGATAAAGGAAAACCCAGCCCTTTGCAGAGCTGGGTAGTTGAAATCCTTATCCTTATTTGAAAGGATAATAGGACCAGGGCGATCTTATGAAAAAGATTTGACAAGCAGTCTGCATTGATTATCAAGCACTTGCAAAAGCCTTCAAAATTGTCGCGGCTTAAATTTTTTCTGTTATTCCATACTCCTCTCTCATTTCTTCTATGGAGCCCCGACTGTCAAATCTTTTTCATAAGATCGCCCTGATAATAGGACCTTCCAAATCATTCCCCCGTCCGTTTTACGGATGGAAAATATTAACGGTAACTTGACTGTGCCGCTCAATTTCCAGACGTAACTGCTGCATTAACTGCTGCATATAGTATGCCTAAGAAACATCCGCAGCACAAACTACGATTACAATGAATGGCTTGTATATCATCTTTAATTCGTTCCTTAAAATACTTTTCTCGATCTGCAAGGGTATTTTCTGCATCGATTGTTCTCGTCATGGGACCGCTTAGAGTTGTTTGGGCGGCGGCATCAACCATTGTTGCTGGGTTAGGACGACGAGAAAATAAAGATGTATCTGGTTCAAATAAATCAGGTGTTGATGACGCTGTCGTGACTCTATGTCGTAGCTGGGATCTTTCTGAAGGCGGTGTTGCTGCTGGAGCTGGAGTCATTTCCAGGCTGTCTTGATCTCCAAATAATGGTCTTTCTGAGGTTCTTCCAGCTGGTGGGGGTACTGACATGTTTATCTCCTTTTTTTTGGTGGTTTTTTAAGTTATTAATTGATTTTATCAAAACAAGCGACTTTTATTCAATAATAATATTATGAGGATTGTTTGGGTTTTTAGTGATATATAATTTTTTTTTTAATCGAGGCGTGGAAATTTCTAGTTCACTTGGGAGATTTGAGAGTGTCCCAATGAAAGCTCTTCAAAAGCACTATCGCCAGAGGGATCTGGATTTTGCGGTTATATGGGAGTCTTTCGTAGCTGTTCCAGATACTGTAGGAGGGTGTGTTGCCAAGTCCTTGAGAAAGAAGGATACATTTGCTTAAGGGATCTTTCTATACAAATTTCTATTTGCTGTATCAGGGGCTTTGTCTGATCAAATCGAAAAGCCAACCCCATCTTTTCCAGTTGCTGGGCATTTCCTTCTTCCCAAGGATGAGAATGCATGAGTAAGAGGGGAGTCTTCGTTGCAATGGCTTCTGCGACACTAGCTCCACCTGCTTTTGAAATCCCTAAGGAAGAAAGGTTCATCACTTCATTCATTTCTTGAGGAGAAAGGAGGCCATGGATTGCAAATCTCGAGGAGGCTTTTCCCGATCGGGCTAATTTTGCCTGGAATGCTTTTTTGAGAGAGGGATTCTGTCCACAAATGAAAAAAAACTTCAAAGGCATTTTCGAAGGAGGGGAATCATATAAGAGGTCAAAAATGTCTTCTAAAGCGCCCATTCCATGTTTTCCCATCACGATAAACACAGGGATTTCTCCTTCTTGGACACCCCATTTTCTTTTGAGTTTTTCGATTGTGGGAGCATCTTTAATGGGATAAAACTCGGGGCAGGTGGGATAGCCTAAAACTTCGAATTCCTTTTTACAGTCTTCTATAGAAATGTGCAGAAGATCTGCCACTTTTTGCATGAGGGTTTCTGCGTCATCTTGATCATTGTAGAGATCAAGAGAGTGTTTCCATTCAAAAAGAGGTTTGAAGATGCTGGGGCTGTGAGTGGGAAGCCAAAATCGAATGGAGTCAGGAGAAATTTTTCCATAGAGGCGAGAGAGAAATAAGGAAAGTTCAAAATCGCAGTGCAGCATCCGAAATGGAATGCCTAATGTAGAAAGGGAAATGTCATCAGGGGAATAACTACGAGTCGAAATGATCAGATCGGGATTCACTTCAATGAGCATCTCTTTGAGTTTTCCAAGAAAGTTAGAAGGGATGTATTTTTGAATTTCCCGATTGAGAATTTCTCGCATGAAAATCACATCGAACTGATTGGTTTTTTGAAAAATGCTGGAATAGATCCCATCATAGGTATGCATATTTGTTGCTAGCATCATGGGAGCTTCTTCTTTTGCAATGGTTTCTACATCAATCAAAATAGATTGAATGTTTTTCTCTTTTTCTAAGAAAGAAGACAGGGCCCTTGCAACGGAATCATTGCCTCCACTTGCTGAAGTGGTCAGAATGGCAACTTTGTAGAGGCCGTCCTTTTTTTCTTTGTTCGGTAATGGGCGAGGGGGAATGTTGGCAGCTTTGACAAAAGGAAATAATGCTGACGGATGCTCTTGCGCCCAATTTGCTCCAATAGGTCCTTGTTCCTTGAGTGCTTGAATCAGGGCCTTATGAGGAGAAAATTGTGGATTTCCAAATAAGCGTACAACGTCCAAAAGGGCCTTTGAAAAGGCTTCTTCTTCACTAGATGCTCTGGTGTCATGATTTCCTTCTTCAAGGGGGGTGCTATATTTGGGATCATTGAGAAAGGAGGCTGTATTTTCTGATGATTGAGGGATAACGGGAAAGATATGTTGGAGATAAGCGCGATAAATCACTTCCGTTTGCTTGGGGTCTTTTAAGACATAGGCAAGATCTTTATGAAGAATGCTTTTGTAAGTGATGAGGGGATAGCGGACTTTTTTTGCGCTAATGAGAGTGTTGTCTGCAATACGAAAAGTTTCCCGAAGAGAAAGCAGGGCTTTAGGTAAAAGAGGGGGTTTCTCATTTGTAAACAACATGAACTATACTGTTTAGTTTGGAACTTTGAGTTCTTGGCCGATGATGATTGTATTCGATGTCAGTCCGTTGATCTTTTTCAGCTGGTCAATAGAGGTGTTGTATTTGCGGGCGATTTTCTCAAGAGAATCTCCTGAAGAGACTTTGTAGATTTTGGCATTGGAGCCAATGGCCTGTGAAATCGAGTTGAGGGTCGATTTGAGCTTGACCACTTCGCCTAGGCGCTCTGATTGCCTTTCCACCTGTTTTTCCAAAACAACCAGGCCATTACTCATTTGATTGATCTGTCCGCTGAGCTGACGCAGGTCGGTTAGGATTTTTTCCTGTGTCTTTTCGAGTTGATCAATATGGTCTTGGAGCTGAGAAGCATTTTTTATTTTGGCGACTTTTTCTTGCAGTATCTCGAGCTCGATTTTCTGCTCACTATAGGCCTTGCGAACATCCATGAGAGCAATGCGCAATTCCTCCAAGGTATTTTGGTAAGGGTTTGGTTTCGCATGCACTTGGGTCGTAAGAAGAAGAAGAAAAAGAATTATTTTTCCCAAATGCGAAACTCCACGCGGCGGTTACGCGCCCATGCCGAAGGATTATGCCCCTGGTCGACAGGCTGTTCTTTTCCATAAGAGATCGAATGAATGCGATTCGCGTTGACTTCGCGTTGTGCGAAAAGAGAGCGGATGTAATTGGAACGGCGCGTTCCAAGAGCAAGGTTATACGCTTCCGATCCCCTTTCATCACAGTGTCCTCCTACAGAAATGAAAACATTTGGATGTTTTTTCAAGTAGGCGGCAGCCCGATCAATCACTTGTGTATATTCTGGTCGTCGCAAGACATAATCGTCAGTATTGAAATAGACATTTTGAAACACTCCCGCGAGATCTGCAAAGGCCCTTTTAAACTGATTGAGGCTTGGTAGATTGCTTCCTGGTGAACCAGGAATTTCTTTTGGTTGTGGAATCGCAGATTCTGCCAATTGCATTTGCAAATCGTCTTCTTCAAGTGGGATGAAGTCATCATCGATGGGGCCATAAAACCCTTCGCTTGCAAGCATGCCTTCGGTGTCATCGCCCCAGAGGCTTTTGAGCTTCTCCCAGCGTGATTGCAGAGCAGAAAGAGGTCCCCCAGCATGAGAACATCCACTCAAAAGAGCAAACGCGATAAGAAGTCCGAGCAGTCCTTTTTTCATTCTTTGATCCCCCAAGTTGGGTAGTGTTTTTTGCCAGATCCCGATGTGATTTTCACCGCTTCAGGTTGGTTGAGATTGACGAGATAGAGTTCCGAGCAGTCGGGGTCGGTCGAATTAAAAACGAGGTGCAAACTATCCTTTGCCCAGCAGGGATTTTCTTTATTTCCTGGACCTGTTGTGAGCTGCTGTTCCTCTTCTAATTCGCAATCAAAAATCCATATCTGGCGTACACCATTAGTTTTAGCACTAAAGGCAATTTTTGTCCCATCTGGTGACCAAGAGGGGCAAGTGTTTTCTCGGCTCCGCTTCGTAATCAAAACCGGATTGCCACGTTTATTGTTTTCAAGGCAAGAGGGAATGATGTAAATGCGTGGTGTCCCATCTTTATCCGATACAAAAGCGATTTTTGATCCATCTGGACTAAAAGTGGGAGAGGCTTGTGTGGAACGGGGATAGGAAAAAAGTTGATTGGGTTTGCCTTCGAGTTTGCCTTTGTTATCAATGTTTTGGACAAAAAGATCGGCTCTACCCCCAGCATCAGAAATGAATGCCAATCTATCTCGTTGTTTGGAAATCGATGGGAGGAGTTGATTTCCACGCAAATTGATGAGAGGTTTACCCGTTCGATTTTTGAGCGAGGAAAAATAGATTTTAGGTTGCCCATTTTTGTAATTCACATAGATAAAGCGATCGTTGCTAAAAGAAGGATGTGCCGGGATCAAAACTGGAGTGATCGAGTAATTGTGTTCATAAGTAACTTGGCGAGTTCCTCCTCCATCGTAGTCGCACTGCCAAATTTCGGCTTTCCAATCCTCTAATTTGGGATCAGGATTGTTTACTTGAACTGAGTAGAGAATGCGAGAGTTGGCGATCCCTTCAACGCCGAAGAGCGTCATCAAAATCGCATCAGAGAGCATATGAATCTGCTTTTTATCGAGAGAAAGATCACCCGAGAGAGGAATTCCTTCAAACTTTTTCAGTGATCCCGTTTTCACATTAAAGGCAAAGAGGTCAAGTTTTTTGTCTTCGACATTGCCCTTGAGAACATAGGAAACACCGATTTTATCCCATCGCTGAGGGTTGAACGTCACATTGGGGTCGTGATGGCGCAGTGCTTTTTCAAGGATTTCGTCCTTTTCTTCCAATTTAGAATAGCCACTGTAGTGCAAGTCATTGTGGAGAATTTTGTGAAGGTTTTTCAAATAGGATGGTTCGAGTCCCGCACGCTCCCCTTGGATCCGCGACAAATAAAGAGGGGATAAATGAGCCTTCGTCGTCAATTCGACTCGAATTTCTTCTTCTGCTCCAAGAGGAAGAGCGAAGAGTAGGAGAAAAACATTAATGATTGCAAAACGAAAGTACAAAGATATGCTCCTTTTCTTGCTTTAGAGAGCCGCTAAATGCAGGATATTTTAAAGCTTTCAATTGCGTCTCGAGAAATTTTTGATTGCGATTACTTGCACTTTCTAATACACGCATCTGTACAAAAGTTCCATCGCATTTTAGGGTCAACTCTAATTTCACAGTCCCCATTTCCGGAAGTTCAAGGGCATTTTGCAAACGTTGTACCAAATTGCTGGCAAAAATGTTCTCATCCTTCCCGTATTCCCCATCAATTTGCAGTTTGGGGATCCGCTTTGGGGCGATCTGACTCTTCTTGGACACTTCTTTATGACCTTTCTCCTCAATTTTGGCAATGCTTTCTTGCAACTGATGCAGAAGAGCATCGAGAACGACAGGTTTTTTCGTCGGTTTGATTTCCGGTTTTTTTGCAGGGGATTTTTTTGCTACCTTTTTTGGTGGGGTGATCAGTTTTTTTGGTGCAGTTTGTTTGACTACAGGAGTTTTTCTTAACGTAGGCGCCACTGGCGCAGCGGGAGCAGGAGTAGCAGTAACCTCGATGATCGTGCGGACTTGCAATGGCTTTTTCTCTCGGGTTTTTCCCGGCATCCAGAGCGCCATCCAGAGGAGTATCGCGACATGCGCGCCAATAACAAATAAACTAATGCGCTTCATTTTGTAAAATGATATCGAGCTCTGTAAAGCCCGATTCCTCTAAAGCATTTTTCACAATCTGATAAGTTCCAAAATAGGCCTTTTGATCATGGAAAAGCTGCGGGGTGAGTTTTGGGTTTTTCACATAGATGGCTTGCAGTAGAGGGCGCAAGTCCTTGGGAGCAATTTCCCTTTTATTGATCCAAATCGAATTGTTTTCTTGGACTTGAATGGTGAGGGCGCTTGTGGGAATGGCATCTGCGGAAGCACTTGTAGGACCGGATGCTAAATGAATCTTGTCGATCTCAAGCATCGGGGCAATCAAAATGAATAGGATGAGCACCACAAAGACGACATCGATGAGAGGAGTCAAATTGGCACCCTCTTCAGAGGCAGGGACAGAAAAATGACTTAATCGTTTTGGGCGCATATTTAAAGGGGTTTTCGATATTGCAATTCTAATGTGGATAATAGCTTATAGAGAAAGTCTTCCATGTCAGAGGCGATGTATTTGAAAGAGTTGCGCAGCCAATTGTGAGAAATAAGGGCAGGGATGGCAATCAGAAGACCCAGGACAGTAGTCGCAAGTGCAGTGGATAGCCCGCCCAACATTTCATTATTAGAAGAAACACCGGCGCCTCCTTGCAGATGTGAAAAAGTAACCAGAATTCCCCAAACCGTTCCCAGAAGTCCCAAAAATGGCGCAAGTTTCTCAATCGTCGAGAGAATAAAAAGATTTTTTTCCAATCGTTTTGCTTCTGAGGAAATAGTTATCAGCACATGGGATTCGAGGAGTTCGAGATCGCTTCGGGTGAGATAAACAATTTCCTTTTCCTCGGCAAAAAAGTGATTTTTGTTCAAAATCTCTAATGTCTTTTGCTTGAGTGCCAAAAAGACCTGGGCAAAAGGGTGCGTTTGTTGCTTAATCGGAAAATGGAGCAATCGCTCTTTATTTTTCTCAAAAAATCGTTCAAAGGCGAGTGCCTGATGTTTTGCTTTGCGCACTTGAATAGTTTTATAAATGAGGACAATCCAGCAGAGGATTGAAAGCGCAAAAAGGCCGAAGAAAATACATTTTCCAAAAAAATCGGCTTGAAAATAAGCAGAAAAAAGGGCGTGATTGGAAGCAAAAAGGATCATCATATGCACGTTGTTAAAGTCATCTGTTTTTATACCCCAAATACGCCTTATCAACAAGAGGTGAAGCAATTGCAAACCTCTTGTGAGCAATTTGGGATTCCCATTGAAGTCGAGCCTCTCGAGTCAAAAGGGAGCTGGGAAGCAAACGTTGCGATGAAACCCCCCTTCATTTTGGAAAAGCTCGAAAAAAGTTCAGAGCCCCTTCTTTGGGTAGATGCCGACGCCGTTTTTTTGCAAAAGCCCGATTTTACTCCTTTTCTCGAAGTCGATTTTGCCGTCCGCTTCATGCAAGCATTTCAGAATAGAAAAGAGCATGCAATCAATGCTGCCACCATTTTCATCAATCAGACCGAAGAGGCAAAAAATCTCGTAAGGGCCTGGGTGAAACGGAGCGAGGAGCTTTCGAAAGACAGAGTGCCGGCATTTGTTGATCAAATCGCACTATATGAAGTATTGCTAGAAAATAAGGAGGCAAAAGTTTTGCCACTACCAGTCAGCTATTGTAAAATCTTTGACTTAGACACCTTTTTCATCAATGATGATGAAGTTGTGATCGAACAAAGACAAGCATCCAGAAGATATCAATCTTTACATTGAGCTTAACGCTGCACAAAAATGGGCCCTTTGGAAAACCAAAGGGCCCACTACCAATCGATTCTACTTAGGAACTGTCTAAAAATAACTTGGACATCTTTGCGAGTTTGTGATATACAGGTCTTATGCCAATTACGGACGAAAATATTCAGCTTGTTAAACGCAAATATGATGCAATTGCTGATTGTCTAACGGAAAAAGGACGTAGGTTATGGGCAGCTTCTGAGGCTATTTCTCATGGATATGGTGGAGCTAGTCTAGTTTCTAAGGCGATGAAGATGTCTCGAACTACAATCCGTCAAGGGATTAAAGAAATTCGAGATTCAACCGGCTTAACAAAAGGGCGACTCAGAAAGAAGGGGGGTGGCCGCAAAGCTATTAAAGTAAAACGACCTGATCTCCTAAAGACCCTAGACGAGTTGGTAGAGCCAACTGCTAAAGGCAGTCCAATGACATCATTGCGATGGACCAGTAAAAGTGTTCGCAATCTTGCGCAGGCTTTAAAAAAGAAAGGATTTGAGGTATGCCCTCAAACAGTTGCCACTCTCTTACATGAGCTTGAATATAGCTTGCAAGTTAACAAAAAATCTCTTGAAAAGAGCTCCCATCAAGATAGAAATGCACAATTTCAATATATCAGCGATAGCGTCTGTAAAATGCAGAAAAAAAACAATCCGACAATTTCTGTTGATACCAAGAAAAAGGAACTCATTGGCTCATACAAAAATAATGGGCAGGAATTGTGCAAAAAAAGGACCCCGATAAAGGTCCAAAGTCACGATTTTCCAGATCCGCGCCTTGGGAAAGTCGCCCCTTATGGCGTTTATGATATAGGGAAAAACAAAGGATGGGTATCAGTTGGAATCAGTTCTGACACGGCTGAATTTGCCGTAAACACAATCAGAACGTGGTGGTATAAAATGGGAATATCATATTATCAGCAATCTAAGGAGTTATTGATTACAGCTGACTGTGGAGGAAGCAATGGTTATCGAGTTAGACTTTGGAAATTAGAACTGCAAAAATTTTCAGATGAATCTGGTTTAGAAATACATGTGCGACATTTTCCTCCTGGCACCAGCAAGTGGAATAAAATTGAACATAGACTGTTTAGCTATATTTCAAAAAATTGGAGGGGAAAGCCATTGCTGACAAGGGAAACTGTCGTTAATCTAATAGCAAATACCTCTACAACAACAGGATTAGAAGTTCGATCTGTTATAGACGAAAACGAATATCAACGCGGCAAGAAAATTTCCGATGAAGAAATGGCCTCTTTAAGGATACGTGGAGATGATTTTCACCCAGAATGGAATTACACTATTAAGCCACGATCGACTTAAAGATGTC
This sequence comes from Chlamydiota bacterium, assembly GCA_003228815.1. Classification (GTDB taxonomy): domain Bacteria; phylum Chlamydiota; class Chlamydiia; order Chlamydiales; family Rhabdochlamydiaceae; genus Sacchariniichlamydia. Next base: position 26,176 of record QIGB01000001.1, read on the forward strand.
CAAGTTATTTTTAGACAGTTCCTTACTGAGAATATCGCTTAGAAATCGAAGACAAAAGTGAGTGTCCACCCTTGTGTATCAAGACTGCCGCGACTGTTTTGATAAGTGTTGTCAACATTTAAGGCATTTCCAGCCTCAGCGGAAAAATACTCCCATTTCCGTACTCTCCACAATTGATTTTGGTCAAAGAAGATGTGGTTTTCCCATCCAAATTTTACAGCAAATGCATAGTTACAGTCACAAAAAAGAGAAGACCACTGAACGCCAAGTGCGAAGTCTGCAACAAAACGAGAGGCGCGGAAAGAATTTTTTGATTCTAAGATCTTTGTCTTAGAAAAAGGAACTTCTGCTGATCTATTGACTTCATCATGATCGATGTGGAATCGTCCATAAAGAATTGAAAAAGCACTGTTGCCATATAGGGCCCATCCACATCCAAGGTTCCATACGGTATCTAAGCCACCGCGGATGCCGACCCCTTTATAGTCATTTTCAAGGTCTACTTCGTTATTCTGAAAGAGATTAACCTCCCTCATTTGATCATCTCCTTCTGACCAAGAGCCACCTTTATGTTGAATAGTAAATTTTTGATCAATGAAGGCAATGCGCAACCCAACGTGTGGGCGAAGAGTCACCCTTGTGCTATACCAGCGCTCAAGTCCAAGTTCAATATCAATGAGATCGAGTTTTAAATTCCACTTTGTTTGAATGTCTGTGGCGAAAATTGGTGCCAATTGAAGTGGGGGCTGAATATCATTAATGGTATTGTAATCCGACCAAAGAGTAAGAAGAGTGCTGTTATCATCTTTTTCTGCTTCATCATGGGATGAAGCTTTGCCATGGTAGTGAGTCCAAACAGCGCTCATGTCCCATCCATCGCAGGTGGTGTTATAGCCAACGCCAAATTTGAAGCCAAAATCCCATTTGAAATCGGGATTTTTATATTCGGCATCGATCAAGTCGGATTGCTCCGGCGCGAAATTAAATAGTTTAACATCACTCTTGACTTGTGTTTCGATGGCATATTCAAGTCCGTCCATGTGCGCATTCCAGTAGAAGCCGGATGCGGTGATGACCCAGTCTCCATCGCAGGTGAAGGGGCGGACAGGGGCGTTGATCCCTACATTGGTGGGCCCAAGGCAATAAGTTCTGCAACAATCATCAGGATTGCAGGTGGCTGGGGGCTCTGCTGCGCAGCTTGTGCCCGCACCAATGAGTTGTGCGGTGCTTAATGAGATTAAGAGAAATGTTGGTACTTTCATGTGGATACTCCTTTTTTTGTCCCCTAGTTAATTGCAAAGTAAATGTTTAAGGAATATTATGCAAAAAAAAAATCGAACACATTCTGTCTGAAGACTTTTTTTCTCTGCAAAGATGTCGCTCTTGTTTATTTTTGCATTGGAAATACCTCATGAGGTACTTTAAGGGGTAAAGATACTTATTTCAGACAGATCCATCATGCGAATATTAATTTTTCTCTTTCTTCCTTTTGTTCTCTGGGCTGGACCTGTGAAGCTCGGGATCGACCGCTTTTTTGAGGAAGGACAGAATGTGATCGTCAAGAACAAGCAGGTGGGACTTGTCACTAATCACACCGGAGTTGATAGCAATCTCTGTCCGACAATCGATTTATTCAAAAAGAATACAAAACTCGTAGCGATTTTTACTCTTGAGCACGGACTCAAAGGATCTGGACGAGCCTTTGAAAAAATCCCTCATCAAAAAGAAAGCATTCCCATTTTCAGCTTGCATGGAGAAACGAGACGTCCCACAGCCGAAATGCTGAAGGGGATCGATATCCTCGTCTATGACATTCAAGAAATCGGCTGCCGCTCGTATACCTATATTTCGACCCTATTTTATGTGATGGAAGAAGCTGCGAAACATAAAATTCCAGTGGTTGTTCTCGATCGGCCAAATCCAATGGGTGGGGTTGTGGTGGATGGGCCTATGCTCAAAGAGAAATGGCGCTCTTTTATGGGCTACGTGAATGTTCCCTATTGCCATGGAATGACAGTAGGCGAATTGGGCCGTTTTTTCAATGAAGAGTATAAGATTGGGTGCAATTTGCATGTTGTACCAATGAGTGGTTGGAACCGGAAGATGACCTTTAAAGAGACGGGGCTTTCGTGGATTCCGACGAGCCCTTACATTCCTGAACCCGATACTCCGTTTTACTATGCATCGACCGGAATCTTAGGAGCTCTAGGCGTTGTCAACATTGGAATTGGCTACACACTTCCCTTTAAGGTAGTGGGAGCTCCTTGGATTGATGCCGACAATTTTGCAAAAAAACTCAATGCACAAAAATTGCCTGGGGTGAAATTTGTTCCATTTCACTACAAGCCGTTTTATGGGAAGTTTAAAGGGAAAGAATGCGAAGGAGTGAAAATCGTGATCACCGATGTGCACAAATACAGGCCTCTTGCAGTGCAGTACATGCTCATTGGCATGCTTAAAAGCCTCTATCCAACTCCCTTTCGAGCCCAACTGGGACAACTCACCGATCACGACAAATCCCTTTTCTCCAAAGTCAATGGAACCGATAAAGTTTTGAGCATTATTGAAAATGAGCAATATATCGCATGGAAGCTGATTGGGTATGATAAGGAAGAACGCGAGGCCTTTATCGAAAAACGAAAAAAATATCTCCTTTATGACTAGCTTGCATTTCTCACAAACGCCCCGGAAAATTTTTCGCCTATTTCGTCGCAACATCAGCTTCAGTTTCTTGATAGATATGTTGTATATGATCTACACTTCAAAGGTGAGCTTTCATGAGAGGATTATATGGGAAAGCGATCCATAAAATATGAGAAAGATTATCTTTATCCACGTCTTAGAGACCCCAAAAAAGCTGCATCATATCTTAATGAATGCTTGCAAGATGAAGATCCTGCCGTCTTTTTTATTGCCTTTCGGGATGTGATAAAAGCCAATAGTCTCAATATAAACAAGCTCGCTAATTTTCATGATTAAGATGCAGATCGCATCGATCATCAGCTTTTGCACCCATGATTTGCGGTTTTTGGATCGGTGTATTCAAGGCATAAGTCCCTTTTCTTCTCAGATCATCATTCCTGTTTGCGATCACTTTTATAATGGCAAACCAGAAGATCTTGACCTTTTGGGAAAAATCTATGCCAAATATCCCCAAGTGGATTTCATCGAATTTGCCTATAGCGAAGATGAAGTGTATGGAACCCCAGCCAAGCTTGTAAAAGGAGCTCCGGGATGGGGGCAGCATTGGCATAATAGCGCTCGCCTTGTCGGAAGCTATTTTGTCCGTCCGGAAATTGAATATGTTTTGTTCTTGGATGTCGATGAAATTTTTTCGGGGGGATTTGAGGTAGGGGATTATGAAGCAATCCGCTTTGCGACCTATTGGTATTTCAAAAGAGCTGACAATTGCGCGACTGTTTTCCCCGATGGACCTTTGCTTGTGAAAAAGTGTCTGCTCACACCAGAACTCCTCATCAATGAAGATGAGCGGGCAGGCATGTTTTGGAAAATCAAAGGAAAAAAGATGCGAGAACATTTAGGGGATGAGGGGCCGATTGTCCATCACTATAGCTGGGTGCGGACAAGAGAAGAATGCCTCGCAAAAGTTCGCTCCTGGGGACATCATTGGGAGCGAGATTGGGAAAATATGATCGATCGGGAAGACGATTTTGTGCGAGGGTATTCCTACAATCAAGTAGAGCCTTTTTGGAATCCCTTAGAAGAGAAGGTCGAACTGTCCAATGAAAAAAAATCACCCCTTTGCAAAGTGACACCTAAAGACATCTTCCGGATGGAAATAGCTCAGAGCGTGTCTACAAAGTCATTTCATCGCTAGTGAAAGCAATCTCTTTCCCTATGAGATGCTTTTCAAGCTGCACAAACTCGATTTGAGTTTGCTCCGCTTTCCAAAGCAGCCTCATAGGAAAAAATCTTCGCTCTCAGCAATGAAAGCACTTTGTAGACACGCTCTCAACTCATCAAAAATTGATTTCTCTTTTTCGCAGATCGTTTTTAAGCTTTTCAACAGATTCAAAATGGATCCCGTCAATGCCAAATTTTCGACTGGCTTC
>QIGB01000098.1 GCA_003228815.1 Chlamydiota bacterium
AAGAAACCATTTTTATGTAAATCTCTCTTTTTAATTAAAAATTTCTTAATATTATAAAAAACAGTCTATAATAAATGCAAGGGAAATTTTCAAGACTGATTGTCGCTTCTGGCTGAGATAATACTTACCCCATAACTTTTTAAAGGGTGGAGCAGTTTCCCTGGAAAAATAAATTAGAAAAATGTTATACTAGAAGCCTTTCAGGCATGTTTTCAAAAAGAGGGAGTAGTTTATGCCTTCAGTACCTTCACAATATGTTCATACTCTAGGTGATTCAACACTCGATAATCTTTATTGGATGTTGGATGATGCAAAAGTTGAGAAGCTCTACAGGAGCCTCCCTTCCGAAGATCGATGGGAATCTTTTGTCGACCAAGCCGACCCCCTGGTACAAGAAGCAAAACAACGTTCTGTAGAGGGAAAATTAAGGGAAAAAGGGCATCAAGTATTCAGCCATGCCTATGATGGGTTTACAACAGTATCAGTTTTGGGAAGCGATCAGATTGGATATGTTTTAGGTACCAGTACTAAGTCAGGACTCTATAAAAATGAAAAACAACCACCCGGGACTACCCTTGATCGATGGGATCGCGTTTCTGTTTCTCCTTTAGAAGAGTTGCAAAAAAAAGTATCTCAACATCCAGATGCAACCCATTATATCGCACTGAGTGTTGGAGGAAACGATTTTCGAGTAAATCTTGGCAATCCTTGGCGTTTGATTCGAGATATTACTCAAGTACAGAAACGGTACCTGCAAATTGTTGACAAGATTAAAAAATTACCGGGTAACATCAAACCTCTCCTGATCTTTCAATACCGAACAGATGCAAATGATGATCCTTATTACATTTACACTCTTTTTAAAATTATCGGAACGGTCGCAGTAGTGGCGCAAATAGCAAGCTTTGCTTTATTGACCGCCCCTGTTTGGATTCTTGCTGGAAAAATCTCGGCCTTAACAGGTGGAATTCTCGCTCTCGTTGGAGCAACTGTACTATATGTAAGTAGAAAAGCAGTCCCACTATCCGTAACAGAAAATTTCCTATTAGGGAAAGGGATTAGTATGTCGATGTTCGGTGGAATGCTGGAATCATTCTATCGGCCCATCATCAATCACGCAAAAGCAAACCGAATTCCCATCTTGGATTTGCCCAATACATTTAATCCCCATAAACGCTTATATACTTGTGGGATTGAGCCCAATGAGGAAGGAGGAGCACTCATCGCTGAAGGGATTGATCACATTGTGAGAAACCATGATTTCTCAGAGGGAAGTGTTCTTTATTCAAAAGCGGATGGGAAAGCATCTTATAGTGGGGTGGCTAATCAAGGTTCCTCTGCTTGGAAAGTTGCCTAGCCTTCTCGATCATAGACATTGCGCGATGAGCATAAGTTTCGGTTCCTTTTTTGCATTTCTTTAATCTTTAGGCTATAGAGATTCAAGGATGGAATACGAAAAAAAGTTAATTCCTCCTTTTGTCTCACAGTTTGTGAGACTTTTTCATAGACAATTCAGTTGACCAATAACAATTCAGTTGATCAATAAATTCCTTTCAGAAAGGCACCAACTAAATAGGCTAGTCCCGCAGCACTCATCCCTATCACGAGGGTTTGGAGGCCACTTTTGTACCATTTTTTTTCAACAAATTGCCCTTTTAGACTGCCTATGAGAAAAAATGCTATTGCTGTCATGAAAATGCTCCATAAAAAGGGTGCAGCTAATAGATTTGGAAGGAGCAAATTTACGATAAAGGGGAGGAGTGGAAAAATCCCAATGCACAAAAACGCAAAGAATGTGATGGTGGCAGCTCTCAAAGGTGCACTCTTTTGAGCAGTAAACCCTAATTCATCTTTCATCATCGTGTCGAGCCATACCTTCACATCTGATGTAATCACAGAGACGACTCGCTCCAACTCTTCTCCAGAAAATCCCTTTGCTTTGAAAATTTGTCGAATCTCTTCTTTTTCTCCTTCCGGAATCAGTTTGATATGAGATTGCTCTTCTCTTTCTAATTTGCTGCGCAATTCTTCTTCGGCTTTTGTCCCCGTGAAATTTCCTATTGCCATACTAAAACCGTCAGCAAGTAAGTTTGCAAGTCCAAGAATGATGATGATGGTAATCGATAGCCTAGCGCCTGCAACCCCTGCGACAACAGCAAATGTTGTGACGATTCCATCCATTGCTCCATAAATGAAGTCCTTGATTTGACTCCGTTTGGGAAGTTGTTTGAGCCTTTTACGGATTGCTGCAGAGGTATGCGATTTTTTCAGATCTTCAATGAATGTGTTTTTGTTTGCCATATTTACCTAATCGTGGAGAGAGCCGATGAGAACCAGCCCTGCAGCAACAAGGACTAGGTTTTTGAAGATATATTGCCCCTCAAGGGTCAGTCCATACGGGATAATCGTAAATATGCCTTCAGGGGTGAGAAAGAGAGGAAGAAACAGCCCAGGAAATAAGAGAAAAAGGAGCCAGAGTCCGATCCGATTGAATCGTTTGATGAAAAGACACAGGCCAATGACCATTTCCCATACGCCGACGAAAACAAAAAAATTGTATCCATTGAACCAGTGGGTTGCGTGGAAGACGATCTCTTCAGCAGGGCTGATTCCCATCACTTTTAAAAGACCAAACCAGAAGAAGATAATCCCCATTGCGTAGCGCAGGCAGACAATCGAGCGCTTTTTTAAATAGAGGGAAACTTTTCTTTCTATTTCGAGGTATTTTTCCTTCATTATGAGCCCCCTAGAACGTGCAAAAAGGTGATGATTGCCGACAGGAGAAGGCCTAGAGGAATTGCAATGAAGAGATGAAGAAAGGGTGAAATTGCATGGTGGGGAAAATGCTCTTTGAGTGTGAGCTTGGCAACAATATTCGCTGATTTTGCGATGATGGTGAGCCCTCCGCCGGCCAGGACGCCGAGATAGCTGAAGAATTGGGTGCTTGCCGATGCATTTTGCAGGGTTTCTTTCAGGGCTTCTAATGGGACGTGTTCATTGAGTCCGGTTAGGACGAAGGCGTAGCCGTAAGAGGTGATCCCTTCGACCCTCTCAAAGAGGGGAAGGACCCACCATTTTTGGAGACCTGCATGCATTTCTAGAGTGAATGTGAAAAATGCGATGATGAGGGGGAAGTAGAGTTGCAATCTCCCTTCTTCTCCTTTGATGCGATAGAAGGATTTATGGAGGATAACGACCAGGGCGAGCACCATGAGGAGCACATAGGGATTCCCTTTTCCAACAGAGGCGATAAAAAAGAGGAGGGCATAGAATATTTCTCTGAATGAGATTTTGATTTTTTTCGTCTCTTTTGCAAAACCAATTTGGAGCTGGGTAAATTCCTTTCGAAAGAGATATCCAACGCCAATGCAAATGCACAGGAGGGCAAAGAGTACTTTCCAGCCAAAGAGGGTGAAAATCTGCCAGTGGCTTAAGTCGCCATCGACGATTTTTAGAAAGAAACTGAAATTGAATGGGATGATTGTGGGTCCCACCGAAATTCCGAGCAGGAGGAGGGCGAAAGTGAAATAGGTCAATTTTATGCTGGGCTTCAGAGAGAAAAACGAAGAGGAGAGCTGAAAGCCAACGAGGGCCATGATGGCGATTTCTGAAAAAATTCCGGTTAAGATGCTACTGAAGAGGATGATTCCGACCCAAAAGAAAAGAATTTGGTTTTTACATGCCGCACTCATTTTTTGCATCAATGCATCGAAGAGGTTGTGCATCGGGCGAATGGTTGCCACAGTGATCAGGACAAAATAGGCGAATGGTTCGATCAGGTCGATCGATTTGAGAAAGTCAAAGGTGTTGGTCTGTCCCTCGTGAATGACCATCACAAGCAAAATGGGGATGAGCCAGATTCCAAAAATGAGGGCGGCATTGCCGAGAAAGGAATAACTTGAGAATGCGAAATTGTGTTTGTCTCTTTTGTTTTTCAGGTGGTGGGCGAGTTTGAGAAAATGATTCGAAAAAAAGACATGGAAAATCGCTATAAAGAAAATGACTGTGGAAAAGACTTTAAAAAACATAATACCTTTTCATCAGAAATAACTCATTCATCCTCTTCAGACAACGGAAAAGTGAAAATAGAAGCTCCAACCGATGTAACAGGCGAAGATTGCAAGAAATAGGTAACCGTCTCGTCTGGTGAGATTTTTTTTTCGAAAAAGTGCTTGGATGACCCATAAAAGAACGGCTGCCATAAAGGGGAGAATCTTCCAAACGAAGGAAAGATTGATTGTAGGATTCATGAGCATTAGCAACCCCATGACGAAAGAAATGTTGAGAAGGCTTGAGCCGAATAGATCTCCAAGAGCAAGAGAGTATTCTTTTTTTTTGATGGCATGGATTCCGAGGACAAGTTCGGGAATGCTCGTTCCCACCGCGATTACCGTCCCTCCAAGCAATGTGAGGTTGATGTTCATGATTTTGGACAAGTTTATTGCAGCATGAACAGTGATCCAAGAGGCAAGTAAAAGAAGTCCTAAGCTTCCAAAAAGTTTGATTAGGATGTCGATTTTAGGAGAGATCTTTGCCTTTTTTTCGACCTTTTCCACTTCATGCTCAATTTCTTGAATTTCTTTCGTAGTATCTTGTTTGGGGAGGCCACCTTGGAACCAATAAACAGAACCCAAATAGGCGATCATGAGCAAGATTGCGTAAAAAATGCTGCCAGTCTCTGCGAGAAGAAATAAAATGAGGAGGAGGGTAATCATTGCCACTGCTTTAAAGAGCTTTTTTCTTAAAGGAGGAGAAATTTCGATCGTTGTTGCGAAGATAGCAAGAATGCCAAGGATGAGGCTCATGTTTGCAAAGGTGGAGCCGATGAGATCTCCAACAGAGAGTTCGGGTACTTTGTTAAGGGAGGAGACAATCGCAGAACTGATTTCGGGAAGAACTGTTGAAATCGCAAAGATGTAAAATCCTACGGTGAATTGATGGATCCCATAGATGGATGAAAAGCCCAATGCATTGCGCACAGAGAGATCGCCCATCTTCCAGAGGAGTACAAGGCCGACGATGAGTAAAACAACCTGAAAAGAAAGTTCCATGATTGTGACTCTATCATAAGAAAATATTTTCTTGTAAAAAAGAGGGCCTTTTTAAGGCTTTCGGGTTTTTTCTAGAACCCAATTGGAGATGGTATTAAGGGTCAGTGGGGAAAGGGTCTCCTCGATCGTGGCATATTCAGATACAGCCCCCGTTTGACAGGTTTGGAAAAGGTGATTGTGCGCAGGAAGCTCTTTGACCGTGAAGTCTTTGTGCTTTGCCGACTTGAGAGTTTTTATGATCACGGGCAAGTTCTGCTTTGACGGCACTTGAAGGTCTTTCTCAGCGCCTAATGCGAGAATGGGAGCTTTCACTTTTTTTAAGGACTTTGTGGGGTCTAGGGTGAGAAAATACCGAAACCAAGGCGTGGCGATCCGTTCAATAATCTCTTCCATATTGTCTGGATGAATGATGCCTATGCCTTCCTCTGCCATTTTTTCTTCCTTAGGAGCACTGGCAAAATAGGTTTCTAGTCCTGAGCGGAGTTGTTGTTTGAGCTTTTTGCAATCAGGCTGTTTTTTTACAATTGCAAACATCTTTTCTCGTAGTGCTTTGTCTTTCTGAATGTTCTCCTCACTGATTCCAAGGTTCCTTAGACGGATGATTCCTTGTTCATAGAGAATTTCTTCTCCGCTGACAACAGGGCCTGCCATCATGACAACAAAGGCAATCTCCTTCGATTGTGCTGCCACCATGGTGGCAATGGTCCCTCCTTCGCTGTGACCAATCAATCCCATTTTTCTGGAGACAAATTCTTTGCATGTCTTTAGGTATTTGATTCCAGCGAGGACATCACTTGCAAAATCAGCACTTGTCGCCGTTTGATAATTCCCTGTGGATTTGCCGATCCCTCGTTTATCGGAGCGCAAGGACCCGATCCCAAGACGGGCTAAGTGATCGGAAAGAACAAGAAAGGGTTTATGGCCATAAATAGTTTCATCACGATCGCAGGGACCAGAACCTGCTATGAGTAGAACAAAGGGGAAGGGACCTTTTCCATGAGGAAGAGTGAGTGTGCCGGATAAGGAGATGTTAGCAGCAGAATTTTCATAAGTGATTTCTTCTGTAACATAGGGAAAAGGGGCTTTGGGAAGTTGGGGCCTTTTCCAGTCTTTTTTTTCAGCGAGGTTTCCCCGTATTAAGGTGAGGGGGATTTTCATCCCTCCTTGAGTGAATTTTCCTGCAATTTCATTATCTTCTATGATTCCCTCATAAGTAGCCCGAAGCTTCTTTATAGAAAATGTCAACATGCGATCTTCCACTTGAATCTTGTCAATCGGGATTCCTTTGGCATTTTGTTCAACAGAGTCCAATTTGGCATTGAGGTTTCCCTTTTCGTCTTTCTCTATATGAAGAACAAGGGTGAGGGCTGTGCCACCTACATCCAAAGTGCCGGACCAGTCTCCCAGTGGCATCATTTGGGCAAACAGCATTTTTCCAAGAAGAATTGAAGCTATAAAAAGATATTTCATTTTCTGACCTTTTTGCCAAAATTTTCTCAAAAAACCGAGTAATCTGCAAGAGAAAATGTCCAAAATTATTCATGAATGGTATGATGGCTACATGAAGAATTATTTTTCGAAAAAAATCTTGCTTTTGATGACAGGGATGGTTTGTTGTTCTGTTTCTCTTTTTGGAGCGGAGACAGTCTATTGTCTTCATGGATTCATGCGCAAATCTTCGAGCATGAACAAAATGGCAAAAGCTTTTGAAAAAGAGGGCTATGAAACGTATTGTTGGGATTATCCCAGTAGAGAAAAGACGATTGAACAACACGCTGAAGCTCTTCTAAGAGACCTGCAAGTAACAACAAGAAAATATCCTGGCGAGGCCATTCATTTTGTGACTCATTCTTTAGGCGGGATTATTGTCCGTGCGGTCCACAATCACCCCAATTGCCCTGAAGAGGCCAAAATGGGACGTGCTGTCTTACTTGCTCCTCCAAATCAGGGAAGTTGCGCAGGGCAGTTCTTGAGTCATATCGGGCTTTTTCACAAGATTATGGGTGGAAAAGCGGGGAGACAGATTCTCTTTAGCGAAAATTTCGACTATGTAGGGGAATTTCCAAAGGAAAAAGAGGTTCTGGTGATTTCGGGTACTTGTGGCTGGAATCCTGTTGTCGGAGGGGAAAATGATGGAAAAGTGAGTGTCCAAGAAAGTTGTCTCAATACTCCGCACAAGCATAAAACGCATTTCTCAGGTCATTCTTGGATGATGTATTCAGACACAGTGATCTACAATACGAAGATGTTTATCAATGGATCTTGAAAATTCAGACGTCAGATTTTTTGCCTTTCTCGGCGAGTTTTAGATACTTGTAGAAAGCGGAATGGCCGTTGTACATGGAGATGATGAATCCTTCCTTGCCTCCCAGGATACCGAGTTTGAATAGGTAGCTTTTGATGAAGGCAAACCAACTGTGGAAAAGGGCCTGTGGCACGGTGGCAATTTCTCCAGCATTTTGCTCGGCAAATAGTTCGCTATAGCATTGCATCTTATCGAGGAAATCGCCAATTTCTGCATAGGGTGTATGGAAAATGGGCTGTTTGAGGGGAGTGAGGAATAGATCTGAGGGTTTCACTTTTTCATGGACGAGATCTTCGCTAAATCCCGTCTTGCTCCGATGATAAAGGCGGGTGACCCAATCGGGATGCCAGCCTCCACACCACTTAATTCGTTTCCCATTGAAAAAATTGTGCCTTTGGACGCTGTAAATTTTTTCGAGATCAAGCTCTAGGCTTAGAATTTCCTTTGACAGCTCTTTTGAGAGAATTTCATCGCTATCGATCGAAAGGATCCAATCGTGATTGGCGAGCTTTGCGGCATAATTATGCATGGGTCCAAATCCCAAAAAGGGAGAAAGGTGGACTTTCACATTGGCATATTTTTTTGCGATGGTGAGAGTCTCATCACTTGATCCGGAATCTAGAACAATTACTTCAGAAAAATTTCCGAGGGAATCGAGGGTTTTTTTCAGAGTTTTTTGACTATTTTTTGTCAGAATAGTAGCGGTAATCATCACTCTACTATATCATGGAAACTGTTATGGCGAAAGAACTGATACGAAAAGCATTTACTTTTGATGATGTGGCCCTCGTGCCGCAGTTCAATAATGTCCCTTCACGCACAGAGCCTCTTCTGGAGACGTGGCTTACAAAAAATCGCAAAATCAAGATTCCTCTCATTTGCTCCAATATGGATACGGCGATTTCGGAGGAGCTTGCTGAAATTTTGCTTGCGGAAGGGAGCACTCCCATTTTTCATCGTTTTAGTGATCATGAAACGCAGAAAAAATGGGTGAAAAAATTTGGGGACAAGACATTCATTTCCTGTGGTATTCGAAAATTGGATCCTACTAGGGAATTGCTCGATCTTGGCGCTGCGGGTGTTTGCATCGATGTTGCGCATGGTCATTCTGATAAAATGTTCCATTGCATCGAAGAGATCAAAAAAGCACATCCGGACAAAGAAGTCATTGCTGGCAATGTGTGTACAGCCATGGCTTATCACGATCTTGTCAATGCAGGTGCAGATGCTGTCAAAGTAGGGATTGGGCCAGGAGCTATTTGCACAACCCGAATCATCACTGGCTTTGGAGTTCCTCAATTCAGCGCGATTTATGATTGTGCGGAAATCGCGGAAAAATTGCGTGTTCCTCTCATTGCTGATGGAGGGATCCGAACAAGTCGAGATGTTGTCCTTGCCCTTGCAGCAGGTGCGAGTACTGTGATGATGGGAAAGCTTTTTGCGCTAACCAACGAAAGTGCGGCTCCTAAGAAAAAATCAGAAAAAGATCCTTCAGAATTGCTCGCGAAATATCGAGGGCAGGCCAGTGAAGATTTTCAGGAAGAGTTTTACGGGGGACTCAAAGACAAAACAGTTGCTGAAGGAGTCGATTTTTGGGCTCCTGTCAGTGGCAGTGCGAAGGAGTTGATCGAAAAGCTTCTTGGGGGCCTTCGCAGTGGTCTCACTTATGGGGGCGCACGAAGCATCAAGGAATTGCAGCGGAAAGCAGAATTTGTTGAAGTTTCTTCCGCGTACATTAAAGAAAGCCATCCGAGAAAAGATCACTGATGAAAATCTACGATTCCGTTCATGGTTTCCTGCATTTCAATGAGCTTGAGAGCGCTCTGATCGACACAGAAGTTTTTCAAAGGCTTCGCTATATCCATCAACTGGGGATTTCCTATATGGTTTACCCCGGTGGAACGCATACTCGTTTCGAACATTCCCTTGGCGCTATGCACCTTGCCGGCAAAATCTTTGACCAGATCGGGCGAGAGGAAGATCGCGTTTATTGGCAGCAGATACTCCATTTAGCCGCTCTTTGTCATGATCTGGGGCATTTGCCTTTTTCTCATGTTGCTGAGAGCCGATTACTGGGATCTGCTGGACATGAAGAATGGACCCTCAAAATCATCGAATCAAAATATTTAAAGCCCGTATGGGAAAAAGCTCGAAGCCTTTTTCCTGATAAACCGATTATGGAACATGTGGGCAAACTCGCATTGGGCGAAGAAAATCTCAAACTCTTGCGTCCTGAGGTCGAGTTCAGTCCTTGGGAACGAATTTACTCGCAAATCATCACAGGAGACTTTTTTGGATCCGATCGCATCGACTATCTCCTGCGAGATGCTAGGGCGACAGGCTTAAGCTACGGCCTCTTCGATTACATGCAGCTGATTGAAATGCTGACTGTGGTGCCAGATGAAAAAGGAGAGCTCACATTAGGTGTGGAAGAAAATGGCATTGCACCATGCGAAGCCCTTCTTCTTGCCCGTCATTTTATGCAAAGGCGGGTGTACCAATACCCAACTGCAAGAGCTTATTCCTTTCATATGGCTCGCTTTATGAAAATCCTTTATGGAGATCCAAAGTACGTAAGCAGTGTGGAAAATTATTTAACCATGACAGAACCCGAGGTTTTGTGTGCTTTGCAAAAAGCACGCCAAGACGCGAGCCATCCTGGGCACCTCGATGCCTCAGCTCTTTTCGATCGAAAAAAACGGTTTCAAGCGATTCATCTCTCCCATGTAACCCTTCTCAAAGACCTTCTATCCTATAAAGAAAAATTGAGTATTCCCGATCGGCAAATTCACTGGGAACTTTCTGACAAAAAAGGGCTCAAATATGGGCTCAGCCTCCCTGTTAGAAGGAAAAATGCACAAATTACCCCGGCCTCAGAATTTTCTGAGATCTCGATACCGGCTTCGAAAAAAAATTGGCTTTATCTCGCCCCAGAATATAATTTTGCTCTATAATCCCTCACATGATTGGGGTTGTTAAGAAAAATTTCCTTACCTTGCGTGAAGAACTCAGTAGCTATACTGCGCGAGAAAGGGCATTCATTTTCTTTGCGATGCTCTGCAGTTTTTTCGTCTGCTGTGAGTATTCGCTCATTCGTCCAGTGAGCAGTTCTCTCTTCATCTCAACCTTTTCCGCAAAGTGGCTTCCATATGCCTGGCTGGCTCTTGTCCCATTTAATTTCTGGGTAGTTTCCCTTTACAACCGGCTGATCCCCAAATGGGGATCGAAACGACTTTTTCTCGTTTTGATTTTTCTTGTGATCGTGACCAATACGTTTGTTGCTCTTTTTTCTCGAAAGATCACAGCATTACCGTTTGTGTTTTACATGTGGAAAGAGATTTACGTCCTTCTCATGTTTCAGCTGATTTGGTCTGTGATCCATGCCAACATTCAATTGAAAAAGGCAAAGTATCTCTATGGCATTTTCTATGGAATTGGAGGACTCGGCTCCATGCTTGGCGCCTCGTTTCCAAGCTTTTTTGCTGTGGCATATGGTTCGGAAAATCTCATTTTTTTGACTCTACCCATATATTTGTTGCTCCTATTTGTTTACTGGAAAATGTGTAGCTATTGCGATGGGGATGTTCCCAATCAAGAAAGTGATGAAAAAGGTGGCTTTTTGCATGGATTAAAGCTGATCCGCGGTTCCAGATTATTGATTTTTACTCTCCTTATCGTCGTTTTTATGCAGATGATCACCGCCATTGTCGATTTTCAATTCAATGGCTTTATCGAGCGCATATTTAGCGAAAAGGACGTCCGTACTGAATACTACGCACGTATTCTTGGGATCATGCATTCATGCACAGTGGTTTTGCAATTTTTAGGAACCTACATGGTCATCAAGTGGATGGGTTTTCGAAGATCGCACTATTTTGTTCCATTTCTTCTCGCTTTCTTTGCGGGGCTTTTCGTTGTTTTCCCCCTTTTTCCCATCGTCTCACTTCTGTTCATTTCCTGTAAATCGCTCGACTTTTCAGTTTTTGGCGTTGTGAAAGAAATGCTTTATGTTCCGCTTAAGCCCGATGAAAAATTTCGCGCAAAAGCGGTTATTGATATCTTTGCCTATCGCACTTCAAAAGCGTTTGCTTCGATCCTCATCATTGCGATCAATAGTTTTGTCTCGTTGCACATGCTTTCATGGCTCAATCTTGCAATTGCTGCAGGCTGGATGCTCAGTGTTTCTTATGGTCTACGTGAATACGAAAAACTCACTACTGCCGAAGCAAAATAATTCTTTTTTTAAAAAATAATTTAGGGAAAAAATCAAGAGTCTGTTAAAACAGAATTCATGAAAAAAAATGAGTCCGCGCACTTTCGGATTAAAAAGCTAATTTCCAAAACGGCAAAAGGGGAAATAGATAAACAAAAAAAAGAGCATTCCTACAAAAAGGAAGAAAGTCCTCCGCTCCCTTCCGGAATTGAGAACATTTCGGTGCGCGATATGCCAAAAAGAAGGCGTCCTTTAGGTGAGGCCAAAGTCATTTTGCAAAAACCTTCGAAATCTGCCCTTGAACAGCTGTATTGCACGCAAAACCAAAACTATCCTCTTTTTTTCATCGAAAAAGCCGAAGCCCTGCAGATGCGCAAAGTGCGAAACGTGAAAGTCAAAGAACGGTTTATTGCTACACGTTCCTTAAAAAAACTCTCTCATAGCATGCAACAATGGATGCACAAGGAAGTTTCTATTTTGGGAGAAAATTCGGAAGAATTTTACGAACTTATTCAAAGAAGAGAAGAACGCCACTTTCAGATCGATCGCATCATCAGATACCTATCAGATATATGAAGACTTGGTTTTTGACGGCGTCAGCCGATCCTACAGCTTGTTTGTATACTCCTCACTCCGTGTCTATGAACACAGAAGCTCGTCGTATCCAAAAAATCTGAGGACCTCCTGGTCAAAATTCCAATCCTTCATTTGGCTTGGGAATACCCCAAATAACCTGTTTTCAAAGAGCTTGTAAACACATAGCGAAAGTCTTTGTTCACTTTTTTTGTCAGGACCATTTTCCAAAAGGCCGAGTTGGAAAAATCGGGACGAATCCCTCTAATCTCTATTACTCGTAACTCTTGGCTTGCACAGATTTCCTTCAATTCTGCCGGCTTAATGAAGAGGGGATAGACGTGGATGTTTTGCGGTGCATTCGCAAAGCACCATTCAACTCCCTTGATCACCATGAAATAGGAAAGCAAATTTCGATTGACAGTGTGAAAAAAGAAGAGCCCTCCTTTCTTGAGAACCCGAGAGGCCTCTGCTACTACCTGTGTTGGTTTTTCGACATGTTCTAACAAATCCATTGCACAGACTGCATCAAAAATGCCATCTGGATAGGGAAGCTCATAACCGGTGGCACGCTTGTACTCAACTGACTTTGTCTCATCGCATTTTTTTGCGATGGCAAGGCTCTGCTCTGAAAGATCAACACCGCTGACCAAATGACCTTTTTTAGCGAGATAATTGGTGAGATGTCCACCTCCACAGCCCACATCGAGCACCTTGCAAGGGTAGGAAAACGTTTTTACCAAAACCTCTTGAATCCAGGGATTACGCAGAGCATTTTCAGCCCGCAGAAGGGCAATAGGATGATCTGTTGAATCGAGCCACTTCTCATCCAACTCATCATAAAATGCATTGTTGATTGGAAATTGATTTTTCATATCCACCAAACCGCTATTTAAAAATCATCAAAATACCCACAAGAATGATCGTAGCGGCAAATATCTTTCGAAGCATAGTAGGATCCATTCTATGTGCCCATTTTACCCCTAATGGGGCAAAGAAAACTGTACCAAGGCCAATGAGAGCAAAAGCAGGAAGATAGATATATCCGATGCTTTCAGCTACTCTTACCTCCTTCAGCCCAAAATAGAGATAGGCCAGCGATCCCATAAAAGAGATCAATAACCCTGATGCTGCTGACGTTCCGATCGATTTCTTTTCTGAAAAGCGATGCGAGATCAAGAGAGGAACCATAAAAACACCGCCACCAATACCTAGCAAACTTGCCAGAAAACCAATTCCCAACCCCAGCAAGGAATAAATGGTTTTATGCGGTCTTTTCCCTGGCTGTGTTTTTTTCTTTTGGAGCAGAACATAGATGCCCAATGAGCCAATGAAAACCCCAAAAATAACTCGTAAAATGATTCCTGATAAGAAATTGGAGACAAAAGCCCCCAATAGACATCCTCCAATGATCCCAGGAATCAGTAACATGATAATGTCCCACATCACTCCCTTATGGCGATGGTGGGCCCAAGTCGAAGCTATACCCGTAAGCACCATAGCCGAGAGTGACGTGCCGATGGCTGTATGCATCAAAACGTCCTGAGGAAATCCCAAAAAGTGAAAGACAAACACCAGACAGGGGACTGTTACAACACCACCGCTGAGTCCTAAAAGCCCTCCAATTAGTCCGGCTAAAATACCGATAGCCACGTAGGCAAAAAGCGCAAAAATCTCCATGAACAAATCCTTTTTTTGCCCATACTATAAAGTTGAAGGAATAATGAACAGAAAGATTTTGAGGACTCTAGAAGGGATCGCGAAAAAAGAAAAACCCGATCCAGAAGGATCGGGGTGATTCATATGAGAAAAGCTCTTTTCAAATATACTCGTATGCTCAAAATGATTAGTTATCTATTGGAGGCAATCCTTGAGCAATTCGTTTTTCTTGGATGCTTCTCAATTTGTCTGCGTCTGAAAATGGTTGCCATGTTACAATCCTGAATTTCATTTGTTTGCTATCCATCAAGGATTTTGTTGTATTATCTTTACCACAATGTGTGAATCCACTGAGTTTGTGTAACCGAGGCAAATGCTTAAACATATTCCAATATAAATCGTATAGTTCTTGAGAGTCTTTCGGAAATATTGTTGAAATATCTTAAGGGAGAGGGACGCTATGGGTTTTTTCTGCTTCTGAAAGAGCCATGAGAAAGACTGCTTTGGCCCAATTGAGAGGGCAAATAGGGGAGGGCAGGGGATGGATTCCGGAAGACTCCATCACAGTATTGATGCTCTCGGGAAGCTGCCAGGGCTTTAATTTTTCCCCATTTGCTGCGATGGCATCGGGTCCTGTAAATTGTCCGAGAGCACGTTTCAGATGGATATCTCCTTGTCTTATATAATAAGTGCGCGCTATCGGCTCCGATTGCAGTGATGCTAAATGGTAGTAAATTTGAGCAAAATTTGAATCGAAAAACCATTGTGCATCGAAGGGCTGTTTATTGGGGCTATATCCCTTGTGAAATCTCTGAATAAAGATGAGTTCAGGTGTATTGATTCCAGTGATAGGAGAAGGGGAGGAATATGTGACCCAATAATTAGCAGCTTGATATGGATCCTTATGATAGCGATAGATGCCATAGGGACCAATTAGGCTTAAGTTTATATTGAGGATTTCACGTATTTTTTCTTCTTGATTATGGTAGGGAGTATAATCCAACAGACAGAGAAAGAGGAGGGCCACATCGGCTCTTCGATTCAGGTTTTCTGGGGCTTCTCCACCCAACTTAAGATTGGCTTCCACTCGCTTTAGTCCTTTTTGATATAACTGCTCGATATTTTCTGGTAAGAGCGCTGTCTTGATTTTATGTATTAAAGAGGAATCTTTGATGCTTTTGAGAGCAATTGCTAGCTCTTGCTTCAAATGGAGATCTTCAATTACCGCGCTGATGCGCTTGAGGCCAGAAGCCACAAATCCCGCAGAAGAGGCATTGTAGAGGAGTTCTTCTTCCCAAGGTCCAGCATCTTTTTTTGCGGCATAGTTCACTGCAGTGAAAAAAGCAGGGAAAAGGGCAATTGTTGCAAGGTGCTGAGGCTTAAGATCCGATGGCTGGAGAATGTGGGTGCTGATGGCATCGGCTAAAGCCAGTAAAAAGAGGCCATGAGAATCGAATTGGAGGTGATTCCATTCTTGGGCTTTTCCGTCTACTTGGTGGTGGCTGAGGGTGCGGCTTGAAAATCGAATGAGAGGGACACTCATATGTGCTTTTGGATTGAGAGAGGGATCAGCAATACTGGGATTTCGAATGACGGAAAGAAATCGATCTCTTTGATTTTCAGTGGAATAGAAGTCGAGGAGGCTAAGAATCAATTGTTTTGAAGCGCTTACGTCATATGTTTTGAGTCCAAAATAGCTCCAGCAGCAGTCGCGGACCCAGACGGCTGAGTAATTCGTGATGTCAGGCTCATCTTCACTTGTTCGCGTTGCAGCTGCAGTAAATCCTTCGTTTGTGAGGGGGATTTTGAGATGAGGGGCAAGGGATTTTCGGATTTCTCGGATCGTTTCAATATTTAGGGGCTTTGCGAGCCATTTCTCGACATCTGGATGGAAATAATAGACAAATCCGCCTTCAGGTATGGAGAAGCACTGAGGTTGGGACTGAGAGTCGATTAGGCTATTGAGTCGGCTTCGATTTTCTATCGTCTCTTCTTGTGAGGGAAGATGGGCAAAGCCGAGGTTTGTGGCAAATAGCAGAAGTAGGAGGATGCGAATAGAGGTCATATTTGCAAATTCTAGCAGGGGCGGGGATTTAAATTGAAGGACGTTGAACGTCTGATAATGGATGTTATGTTGTACACACAAGGGGTTGATTCTTAATCTCTACTGGAGCCTTGAAGGAGGAATTTTGATAGTTCTACATTCTGGCAATATCTTTCGGGATGCTGAATCCCCTAGAAATATTTTCTGATGGGAGGCTTCGATCCAAAATATTTCTTTGCCTTCAAAGCAAACTCTTTTGTTATAAACATAATTGCTCTTTGTTGTTTTTTTCAATTATTTACCACAATTTGCTTTGATATTATATTAATAATTGATATAATAACTCAAAAGTAATTAACAAAATGAGGTTTTTATGTCATCATTATCTATTCAGATTGATCGCGATACAGTAATTTTTGCTAATTCGCTTCATGACAAATGTCGTGGAGGAAAAGAGTTTTCTTCTGCGAGTGAGGCTCGTGAATGGTTAAATAATTCGGAAAATGGAGAGCAACTTCGAAGGGTTAGAGTATTAGACCTTAGTGGAAAATCAATCCAATATCTCCCTCCTGAAATCAGCCGTTTGCCCTGCTTAAAAGCCTTACATATTTATGGCAATCAAATAAGAACTCTTCCCCCCGAACTAGGCCAATTGCCTGAATTGGAATTTCTGCATGTACAGAATAATCCATTAGAAGCTCTTCCTAGTGCACTTAGCCAATTACCTTTAAGAAAAATCGACCTTAGGAACACTGCTTTTGCGCAGTACCCTCCAATCCTCGGAGCATTAAAGGATTGTGAAATTGTGACAGATGAATCTTTTCCAGCGGCTAGAGGACCTTTGATGGCAGCTGTAGCTTACTTTTTCGGGAAATGATAAGGAGTTATCGCACCTGTCAGTCCCCTATCAAATTTTTCTCTTCTTTTGAGGGGGGCTCAAGCCTCTTGCAATGTTTCCTTTTTTTGCAGTATTCTGATTTGCATGGAATACAAAGTTGTAAAAAAAGGCCCCATGCAAGTCATGGGCATTGAGCTACGTACTACAAATGAAAATTGGCAATCTGCTAAGGATCTTCCCCCCTTCTGGGGACGTTTTTATCGAGAGCAAATTCAAGCCAAAATTCCTCACCAGAAATCTGGCGAGGTTTTGGGTCTTTATTGTGAATATGAAAAGGATCATACCCAGCCCTATACAATCTTAGCGGGCTGTGAGGTCTCTGTAGTGGGAGATGTTCCCAAAGGTCTCGTTGTAAAACAGATTCCAGCTGCGAAGTATGCGGTCTTTGAAATCACTGGCAAATTTCCTGACAAATTGATGGAGGTATGGCAGTGGATCTGGGAAGGAAATCTCAGACGGACGTTTACGGGCGATTTTGAGCTCTATCAATTGGGCTTTGATGGGGTTGATAATACCGATTTGCATCTATATGTCGCAATTGCTTGAAACAGATCGATTAATGGGAATTCCCATTACGATGGAGGACTATGATGATCTCTATCGTCTCAATACGGATCCCGATGTTGCGAAGACAATGGGTGGAACACGTACGACTAAACAGACGCAAGAAAGGATCGAGACATGGATTCAGTCGTGGAAGTCCAAAGGCTATGGGGTCTGGGTCTTACGGGAAAAGACAACTGGGAAATTTGTTGGTCGGGCAGGATTGTTGGACTATCTTATTGATGGGACTTTGGAAACGGAGCTTCTTTATGCTCTGATGCCTGATTTTTGGAATCGGGGTCTTGCAACGGAAATTGGAAAGAGAATAATTGCTTATGCTTTCGAAGAAATTGGGTTAGAGGAGTTAGTTTGCTTCACACTGCATGAAAATAAGGCCTCCCAGAGGGTGGTAGAAAAGTTGGGCTTTCAATATGAAAAGGACATCATGCATGTCAATCTCCCCCACTTTCTGTACAGATTAAAAGTTCCCGAAAGGATTTGACCTCATCTTCCATTTCGATATCTGTTGGAGAAATGGGTTCGATGTGATAAGACTTTATTATAGCAAAATACTTCAGCGGTTTATTGGCTTTTTGTGCGAGTTGAATTTCTGCTAAAACACCATTTGAAATGGGTCCGAAAACCCAAATCTCATCTGCACGTAGAACGACGGTGTTGTTCGCCTCTCTGACATCATCTCTCTCTCTATAGTGTCGAGAAGAAAATAGTCGAAGAGCATGAAGGGATTTAGGGGTACAGCCCCTTGCTCTAATATATATCGGGAAATGTGCATCCGGAAATAGAAATAGTGCTTGGACACGGCAGGGTAGACTAGCTTGCGGTTTCCTTCACATTTTTGAGCGGGATGTTCGAAATCTTTCATAATAGTCCTTTAGAGGGTGTATGTGAATTCATTCCACCGCCATAGGAGCTATCTTTTCCCATAGGTGGGTATATATATTCCGATGTACTTATCATAGGGTATTATTATAGCATAGCTAGCAAATGCGTACACTTCAAAAGTGGTTAGCGATCATGGGGATTTTGGTGGGATTGAAAATACCGATTTGCATCTCTATGTCGCAATTGTTTGAAACAGATCGATGAATGCTTTTGAACCTCCCTTCCAAGGGCTGTGTTCAAACCTCAGTCTTGACCAATTCAATCCTTACGCCTTAAGGCCAACATTTTCACTGTTTTGAGAGCAACCTTTTTCCCTATGAAAACCCAATCCTTCAACGATTCGAAGAGATAAGAAGAATTTCTTTTTTTTTGCTCTACGAAGTTGCTCCAGAATCGGGTTACAAAGAAGCATTAAAAAACCCTAATATTCAGAAATTCTCAGTAAAGAAATGTCAACTACCTACTGCACAAGGCATAAGGCAGTTGAATCCTTGATTGACTTCTTTCAGACGAAGAGATATAGTTTTTTTTCATTCAAAGGAGCCCACTATGAGTGTAAGTACTTATATCAATAATCTCTCTTCAGTTACTCCCCTACCTATTGTCGATCTAAGACTTATGGGTGATGAGAAGGAAGCAAGGTTTGTAGAAGCACAAAATCACTTAGTGCTAGACAGACAAGCAGCTCAGGAAAGAGCGGAAGCTTTTATCTCAAATCTTCAAAAGACTCAATTTCAGCAAAATAGCAAGGGCTCTCCCCTACAAAAACTTCTAGAACGGACCTTGCAATTACCCGATACTGAGGAAAGCAAACCGATTTTTGCAGTAATCAACAGCGCTTTCTTTAAACAAAGAGGCTACCTCTCAAGATTATTTTCTCATGAGACCTGGGAAGAATGGAGTGAGAACCGAACAGCGTTAGGAAAAGTGGCTTCTCTGTTTAAGGATTGTATGGAAAGCAGCAGAAGGGTCAGGAGTTTTACAAAAAGGCTGGATGAGAAAATGGTCCAACAAGCAAACGATGAGGCAGACGCTCTTTTCAGAATACTCGAACATCGCACAATGAATGGCTTAACTCCTCTATCTGCGAATTCATGTGCAAGTAGAGTTATTGGTGGGACGGCAGCCTCGCTGCTTATCAAAAATCCTCTCCCATTATTAATAGGACTCAGCGATTGTTTGCCCATAGCTCATGGACAACAAGCTGATATTGAAACAAGAGATATTTTTGGGATAACACCTCTTAATTATGCTGCTACGGAAAAAGGTAATAAAGAGGTCGTTGAACTTCTTCTCGAAAAAGGGGTTGATATCGAAGCAAGAGATGTTCAGAAGCGAACGGCTCTTCATATTGCCGTAAAAAATGGGGACTTCGAAATCACTGAACTTCTTCTCGAAAAAGGGGCTGATATCGAAGCGACAGAACTTTTTGGTCGAACACCTCTTCATTTTGCTGCAGAAGAAGGACAAAAAGAACTCACTGAACTTCTTCTCGAAAAAGGAGCTGATACTGAAGCAAGAAATAGTCGGGGGAACACACCTCTTCATATTGCTTCAAGGGAAGGTCACAAAGAGATCGCTGAAATGCTTCTCGAAAAAGGTGCTAATAATATCGAAGCCAAAGATAAAGAGGGGCGCACCCCTCACCAAATTGCCTTAGAAAATGGTCACGATGAGCTCGCTGAATTTCTTCTTGCAAAAGGAGCTAATAAAGCAAAAGATGAATTATAAGCAAAACAGATAACAGGCTTTTTCAAAACAAGCATAAAACAGAGATAGTTGTGGATACACTGCGCCATTTTTTCTATAGAAGAAATTTTTGGGACAGGCGCAGAAAATTGTTGTATATATTCTGATGTGCTTATCATAGGAAATTATTGTAATATGGCTGATATATGCGTACTATTCAAAAGTGGTTAGCGATCATGGGGATTTTGGTGGGCAACTTGGCGATGGGCCTAAGTTTTTCCTTGATCAATACAAATCTCGAATCGATTCATGCCCAGCTTGGAGCAACGATCCTTGATCTTCAATGGATGATCAATATTTATGGCATTTTTATTGCGTCAAATCTTGTGACGATGGGGCGTCTTGGGGATATCTTTGGCAGGAAAAAAATCTATTTGATTGGGTTGATTCTCTTTGCCATTTCTATGTTTGGAGCAGGACTCGCTCCTTTTCCTGGGATGATCATTTTTTTCCAAGCAATCTGGGGCATTTCTGGTGCGATTTTACTGCCTATTTCACAGGCCATGCTCATCGACATCTATCCTGAGGAGAAAAAAAGTGTTGCTATCGGAATTTGGGCCGCTGGAGGGGGTATTGCTTTGGCCATTGGTCCTCTCGTCGGCGGATTATTGCTCAATTTTCTTAGTTGGCGCTGGATTTTCCTCATTAATGTTCCCTTTGCTGCTATTGGATTCTTTTTAACAGCTCTATTTGCTAAGGAATCTCGGACAGAGGGCGAGTCAACTAAAATCGATTGGGGTGGTTTGCTCACTCTTACCATTGCAATTGGATCATTTATTCTAGCTACAGTTCAGAGCAATCTCTGGAGGGCACCTATCATTGTAGGGCTTTATGCTATTTCAGTGATTTCTCTTATCTTGCTACTTGTGATTGAAAAACGGGTTGAGATGCCGATCATTCGTGAGGACCTTTTTAAAAGCCGGAGATTTTTGCTCAGTTCATTAGGAAATTTCTCTATGATTGCAATATTCTGGGCTGCCATTTTCTTGCTTCCCCTTTACATCCAAAAACAACTGCAGCATTCCCCTCTTGAAACAGGTATTCTTATGCTTGGGTTTGCTGTTCCTGTGGCTATACTCTCTCCCCTATCTGGCTATCTCTATAATAAAGTGAGCTCCAAGGCACTTATTTTCTTTGGATTTCTTCTTCTCGCTCTTTCCGCGATTATGCAATTGCAGTTTGGGGAGGTTGCTGAGGTAGCATTTATTGCCATCGCAATATTGCTCTTGGGAATGGGTTTTGGATTAATTTGGACTCCAACTACAACAGGAGCTCTTTCGGCAATTTCGAAAAATTTTGCAGGGATTGCTTCGGGGACCTTTGTGACGATACAAGAAATTGGCGGGTCTTTAGGGCTTGCTATCACTGTCACTGTCGTACGCAAGCAGAGTGATTTTGTTACAGGCTTTCATGATGGAGTTTGGGTCCTTCTCCTATTCAGTATCATCGGAATTTGTTCGGCCCTTTTTATGAAAAAAGTAAAAAGACCCAAACCAATGGAACTGAATCAATAGATGTTTTCTTTGACCCAAGAGCAAGCTGGTGACCAGAGGGACGGATTGTTTTGGATGTAGTTTTCGGTATATTTCAATAGGTCAGGAATTTTCTGGTAATCATCGAGGACTGGAATCCAATCACTTCCAATAAGATTTCAATCCTCTGAGAGCTAATCGTTTTTTTTAAGCGGACGTTATTGTTAGATAATCTCTTAAGGCTGATTTTGAGAGACTTTTCCAAATATTTCTATAATATGAAGCAGTGTTTTTCTTCTAAGTCTTTTATTATAAAAGGCTTATTCCTTCGGCTAAATGTTTTTTTGACATTCGTTAAAAACTTCTATACATTTATTGCCTTTTTTGATATAATTGTATTAAAACCAACCAAAAAAAGGAATAATATTATGTCAGGAATTCCTACTCTAACCCAAGATGTATTTAACGAAGTAGCAAAACATCTTACCCTTCATGATCTCCAAAATTTATCTTATTGCTCAAAGGGAAGCTCTTTGGCTGCGAATAGTTTCTTAGATACTGCTTTGCACATTGACAAGAGAGAAGATCCCTGCAAACGAAAGGAGTCTATTAGAGATTTTTATAATAGGGTTGCAATATTTGTAAGGGCTAAAAGAAATTTTGAAGGAAAACACATTGATTCACAAGCTTTTGCAATCCATGAATTAATACAAATGTATATGCAAAATATGTTTTCTGTTGATTCTGAACCTTTTACAATAGAGTATCATTTTCCACTCATGGATTAATACAAATATATATCCAAAATATGTTTTCTATTGAAAGTGAAGGTATGTCAATAGAGTTTTTCTTGAACCCAAGAGCAAGCTGATGACCAAAGGGACGGATTGTTTTGGATGTAGTTTTCGATGTATTGCAACAGATCGGGAATTTTCTGGTAGTCATCGAGAGCAATGGGCTCAGTGAGGAGAAAATCAATCCTTTGGTATGAGTTGCCGAGTAATTTCGAGCATACTTGCCCAGGGATCTGTTCTTGGACATCCATCAATAACTCAAGGATGGGAATTGTTCCTTGGTTGGGACTGGTAAAATTCGTCATCCATTGTCCCCAACCCCAATTTTCGTCTCCCTGCACTGAATCGTTGTCATATCCTGTCCCAATAGACAGAATGCGAATGTTTTTCATATCTGTCACATCGGGATTATAAACGGTCATGAGGGCCGCTAGAGACGGATCGGTCATGGCCATTCCTCCATCTACACATCCATCTTTTGAAGGGAAATAGGTTGGAGCTGCTGTCGATTGTAAGATGGCATCTACGATTTTGAGCTTTTTTCCTTCCTCAGTGAAGTTTTCTCGAATTTGTAATCTCCAACGTCCTTCTGCTTCATCGTCTAACGCAACGGTTGGGATGATGACTTTCTTGGGCAAGTCCCCTAACGTGGCACTGGCACTATATCCACAAGATTCCAGGGAGTGGATGATGTATTTTTTTAGCATATTAGGATCGTATTCGGGACGGATGACAGTCAAGTAACTTGAGGAGGAAAAGACTCCTGCACTCATTTCTTGGTAGTCTGAGAGTAAGGTATCGATATCCATTCCACTGGCAAGACAAATGGCAATGATGGAACCGGTTGAGGTTCCTGCAAATACTTCAAACTGCTCACTGAATTTTACGCCGGTCTCTTTTTGGAGTTCTTTTAGGATTTTTAGTGTTGCAGCACCTCGAATTCCTCCTCCATCACAAGAAAGGATGCGGATTTGGCCGCTATAAGCCATTGAAGTAAGGGATAGAACAAGTGTGAAAAAAAATAGGGAAAGTATTCTCTTAAGCATACGACGCTCCTTTTGAAAGAAATCTTTTGTATGCATTTTGCTTAAGCGGGATTTTTTTAGCTAGTCCAAAACACCCACGCAAAAGGGGTGTCGGAAAAGAGATGGGTAGCGGAGAGAGTATTTCCTTCGAAAGAGGCTTTGGCGAAAACGCTCTTTCCTTTTCCGAGGTTCTTCGGAAGGAGAATTTCTGTTCCTTTTAGGTTTTTGATGTCAGTGAAAAAACGCACTGCAGTAACAAGTAGGGTCTTTTTGCGGTGGGTACGCAAGAAAGCAATGATGTGATCTTGTTTGGGGCCACGTACTTTGAGAGGGATATAGCTCCCTTCAAGAAAGAGGTCTTTGTGGGCGGAACGAAAGTGTAGAGCGGCGCGAGTGAGCTCTGTTTTGAGGGTTTCATTTTTGTTGTAGTTAACAAGGGTCCGATTATCTGGATCCACAAGGGTATACCGCCAGTTTTCACAGCCCTCATAGATGTCGACTATGCCAGGAGATCCCATTTGGATGGCTGTGGCGGCAAGGCTTTTCCATTCTCCAAGTTGTTGTATTTCTTTTTGGAAGGCTTCGAAGGATTTGAGAAAGGGGCTTCCCACTTTGAGAATGGCCTTTAGAAAGTTCTTACAAGCTTTTTCATACTTGTCATTGGGATGACGCCAGGAGGTAAAGCAGCGGGCTTCGCGAATCGATTTTTGAAAAGAAGGCCAAAGGCGTGAGAATGTGGGATTGCTCGGCCAGACACCGAGGAGGATTTGGTAGAGGAAATATTCGGCATTCCGCTCGGGGAAAAGAGTGCGATCGATTTCTGTTTTGTGCTTGAGATTGAGCTTTGACCAGGTGCTTAGCAGTTTCTCCCAGTTTTCGGGAATCTCTGAGAGGACGGCAAGCTGCATGCGCACGTCCATGCTCCGCTTGGTATCGTGTGTAGATGTTGTGAGAAGTCCGAGGGGCCATTTTTCTTGTTTGCGTTTACAAAAGGTGTGGAACTCTTCTGGGGTCACCCCTCCCCTCTCTGGCTCGGATCCCACTTCGTTGCATGCGAGGAGGCGATTGTAGTTGTAAAGGGTGATGTCTTCAAAGCCTTTGGCCATGATGGGGGCTGAGAGCTGCTGGAAGCGCATGAGAAAATCGCGAAGAAGGGGGCTTTCGAATTTCAGAAAAATGACGCTTTCAAGTAGGTCAAAGACGCGGTAGCCGAGTTCTCGATTCCGGCGGCGGGCAGTTTGGAAGGCTTCTTGCCAATAGGGTTTGTCTTGCTGGGGCATTTTCCCTTTGGGTCGGATATACGAGCGGTAGACGGGAAAGGCAGCAAGCAGCTCATAGAGCGCTTTGAGGATATCTCCTCTGGGAAGATCGGCAAAAGCTCGCATTTTAGAGGAAAAGGCAAAGAGTTTGTTGGCAAGGTCTTTGACATCTCCGGCCATTTCTGTGGCCATGTAGAACATCTTTTTTTCATAGAGGATTTCACCCATGTCTTCTTTGCGTC
Source organism: Chlamydiota bacterium (assembly GCA_003228815.1). Classification (GTDB taxonomy): domain Bacteria; phylum Chlamydiota; class Chlamydiia; order Chlamydiales; family Rhabdochlamydiaceae; genus Sacchariniichlamydia. The sequence goes on from QIGB01000098.1 coordinate 24,731, forward strand.
CAATGAAGCGGGCGTAGGTTGCTGTGAGATCCTCCCCTTTATTGACAAAGATGCCTGTCAGCATATTGAGATACTCATAGCCTACGGTTCCGTCGACTTTCCAATTGTGGGGAAGCTCTTCACCCCAGCCAAGAATCTTTTCGACGAGGATGAGTCCTTTATGTTTTTTTCTGATTCGCTCGAAATATTCGCATGCGTCGTAAAGGCCATCGGGATGATCAACGCGCAGGCCATCCACTTTTTTTTCTTTGAGAAGCTGAAAAATCCACTTGTGATGAGCTTGCAAAACTTTGTTGTCTTCTATGCGCATGCCAATTAGATCACCGATGTTGAAAAAGCGGCGGTAACTGGTCTCTTGGGCTGCCATGAGCCAATCGACGAGCCTATAGTGTTGTTTTTGCAAAAGAGCATGGATGGCATCGGGCGTTTTGGGAAGGGTCTTTCCATTGACGGGAAAAAATTGGTCGCCGTATTTAGCCCAAAGTTTTCCCTTTTTTTGGACGATGGTAATCAGCTTTTTTTGCAGCGCTTCTTCGTAGGGTTCTCCAAGCAGGGGGATGAGGAGTTTTTCTTTGCTCCAGTCGATGTCAAAAAAGCAGGCGTATTTGGATTTTTCCCCTTTGGCGAGAACATCTTGCCACCAGAGATTGTCGCCTCTGATTCCCATGTGATTGGGAACGATATCGGCAATGTGGAACATCCCAAGGGTTTTTAGCTTTTTGCAAAAATCTGCGAAGTCTTTGGGGCTTGCGATCAAAGGATTGATCCGATTGGGATCGATGATGTCGTACCCATGAGGGCTATAGGCGGCAAAATAGGGAGAGCAATAGACTCCTTCTACTCCCAGTTTTTTTAAGTATGGAAGGAGTGCAATCGCTTTTTTGAGAGAAAAATGCTCATTGAGCTGGAGGCGGTACACAGAAGAAGGGGCTCGTTTCATCTCTTGCCCTTTTTGATTTGATCGTGGATCAGCTTGGTAAAACTATTGGCGAGGAGAAGTTCTTCTACATAGAGATGCATCCGCCACTGCCACTGATCCTCGAAAAAAGCGGGGTTGTTGATCCGCTCTCCTTTTGGATCGGGAATCCGGATCGCTTCACTCATCGCAAAGAGATCTTGGAGAAGAAAAATGGCCCATTTTGCTTTCGAATCGAGATGGGCTTGTATGATTTCTTGTGCGAGTTCTTCCGTCAGGATTTTTGGAGGATCACCGGTATGTCGCAGTATCGTGTGGTAGTAGTGTTTTATATCTTCAGGATTTTTTTCCCACCACCCGCGAAGAGTGGCAGTGTCGTGATTGGAGGGTGTGCAGACACAGATGTAAGGAAAATCCTTTGGATCTTCAAATTCCAACTCAAAGCTCTTGGGCATCCTTTGGACATAAAGATTGAGCATTTTGAGTTCTTTGAGCACTTCTTTTGTGCAATGGGGAATAACGCCAATGTCTTCTGCGCAGATGAGCATAGAGGTGTGCTTCTGGATGAAAAGCAGTTTTTCTCTCCCCTCTTTTTTCCAAAGTGCATCTTGCCTTTTTATATAGTACTCGTCATGCATGGCGAGCACTTTTTTTTGCATGGCAGGATCGAGGGCTTTGAATGAGCGTGTACTTTTTAAATCGATTCGAGGATGGTAACTCCCCTCTCTTTTGAAAAAGCAGACATTTTCGATTTGCTCATAGAGTTTGTCTCTTCTTGTTCCAGGGGGGATTTTCTTTTCGACTTTCTTCTGGGTTTCCAGGCCTTTGGGGAGTTTTTCACCATATGGCTTACAGAGACGTTTCACATCTGGCAGTTCTTTTGCTGCATATCCTTTAGCCGGGTAAAAATTCCCCATGAGTCCTCGCACCGCATCTTCGGGGACTTCCCATAAACGAAAATATCCGAGAACGTGATCGATTCGGATGGCATCAAAATACTGCTCCATCCAGGCAAGACGTGATTTAAGCCAATAAAAGCCTTCTGCACGGATTTCATCCCAATTGTAGGAAGGAAAACCCCAATTTTGGCCGAGGTGATTGTAAAAGTCGGGTGGTGCTCCCATCGATTGATCCCAACGGAAATACTCAAAAAAGCGCCATGCCTCAACGCTGTTGGGATGTACACCCATGGGGAAGTCCCCTTTGAGCAAAATCCCTTGCTTGCGAGCGTAAGAAGAGACCTCGCGCAGTTGCTTATCGAGGTGGTACTGAAGAAAATAGTAAAACTCAACCCTTTCCTCTTCGCATATTTTCTCTAAGGTGAGCTCATTATAAATGGAATGCTTTTTCCATTTGCGAAAGTCACTGGTTCCATATTTGTCTCGCAAAGTACAAAAGGCGGCATAAGGTCTTAGATTCTGCTGGTTCTTTGCAAAAAAATGGGCAAAGGCTTTTGTTCTGAGATCTTTTTCTCCTCGGAGGTCGAAGAGCTTTTTGAGCAGTTTGCGCTTGGCATGATAGGTTTTTTGATAGTCAAGCTTCGGATGATTGAGCTCTCGATGGATAGAGGCAATTTCATCTGCAAATTCCTTTCCTAGCGTCTGCACATTCAGATAGATGGGATGAAGGGCAAAAGCCGAAAGAATCGAATAGGGATATCCATCTTTTTTCGTCTCTGTAATCGAGGTGTCGTTGATGGGAAGAAGTTGAATGAGCTTTATCCCTGCCTGCTTCGCCCAATCGATCAAGGGAATGAGATCGAGAAACTCTCCACTTCCTAAGCTTTTTTTGGTCCGCAGGGAAAAAACAGGGATATTGACTCCAGCGCCACGTGTACTCATATTTCTAATCTAATATCAAATTGCAGGAATAAAGTTGAGCTCGGATTTGGAAATATAACAACATCTCATTTGACAAAAAAACTCAAAGCTTACCAAGATGTTAGGCTTTTCAGGGGGAGTTATGCTTTCACCGCTTCAAGAAATATCTTCACAAGACCAGTCTTTTACTTTTCAACCAAATCCTTCATATGTTTGCCCTAGCTCTCTTAGATATGATCATATTCACGCTTTGCGTCAGCGACTCATTCCCCTCTCTCCTGAACAGCGGGATAAGAGCGGGAATCAATTGCGGATATGGGAATTGAAGGGAAGCACTTTTTTGGGAACTGTTATTACTCCTGATGGGAGAATGATCATTCTCCCGCAAGAGAAAATCATCAATCCGATGTCACAGGGTTCTTCTGCTCCTGCTTTGCAAAGGATTCGGGAAATGCAGAGTTTTCCCTTTCGTCTCGTCTATCTCGAAAATAGACAAAAAATGTTCATCTGGCCCCATATGGTTGCTGCTGGGAAGGATTGGGTTCAACCTCAGTTTTCAGAAGACCGAAGTACACTTGGTCATATTTTTCGAAGGGAGACGGGGCATTTTTTACATGATACACCACAAAATCGTGCTTACATCCTAGAAGCAGTTTCCCATCCTTCTAATTATGGAGGAAAAAAAAGATGGGGAACGGAGTTGTATTTTAGAATCATGCCCGATGGAACGCAGGTTTGGGCTGAAGTCAAAGATGGCAGAATTGAGAATGGTGGGATTAATTGGATTCCCCAAAAATGGGTTGAAGATATTTCCAAACGCGCTGGTGGTGAACTACACACCATTCAGCGCTTAGAGTACAAGCCAAGTACAAAAGGATTTACAGAGAGTCTCCAGACAAATAAATTGACTCGGACATACAATGCAGTACATAGGGCAAATCCCGTTGAAGAACACCCTAGTGAGAGCGTTCATTTAAAGGATATTGGAGGAGTGGGTAACAAATCTGGTCTCATCACAGACCTTTTCAGAGAATTAAAGGGCGCTGAAGGAGAACATTTTTTTATTACACCAAGTAAAGGATTATGTTTAGCTCCACTGGAGATTCAAACCATTTTGCGCGAACTGGCTGAAGGGATTTTTGTACATGATGCGATCCCTTGGTTTAGTCTTCACTATAATCATAATTTGCAACTCTATCCAGTGATTCACCCAGTCTACCAGAATACAGTGATTGGCCACGTCGTTTCGATGCTCGATTATTATATGAAGGGATTTGCTTACGGCCGATGTTATCCGATGGATTTTGTACGAGAATGGAATGATCATCCTGTAATGGACGCTCATAGATTAAAAAAAGAGAGTTTCGATTTTCAAGCCTACTGTGAAAGACATCTTGGAGAACGTTCCTTCACATTTGATGAAGCGGTTGAGCAGATAACAAAAGAGGAGCCTCTCTCCTCAGAAGATGAGAAATTGGTTTTACTAGATGGATTTCAGGTTGAATATCGAATTGTTGCAAAACAAAATGCAATCAATAAATCAGGTCCCCTTTTATCAATTGGAGGAGATTTTGATGTCCTTTATAGTATTATTGGAGATCCAAGTAGTAAAGCACAAAAAGCTCTCTACATTCGTTTAGAAAAAGCTTGTCGCATGATGTGTAAGCAAATCAAAGAGAAGTTGCCGTTGATTCCTATGCTTTCACAAGAATTAGATGCTTTAAAATTGATCAATTTCTTTGTCTATTATTTCAACACTCTAAAGGAAGCTGGGAAAGTTCCTGTTTTTGATAGAGGATTTTCTTCAACAGACTTGCGTTGTTGTCCTTCTCTTTTCCCTCCTCTGAATACGAATAGAGTTCATGAAGTCGTTTTAAATCTAGTAGACCTATGGAGATGTATTCCCAAGGACGAATTTCTTCGAATCATGAAGTCCTCAGATGTTAGATGGGGTGAAAATTGTCTTGTTGGTATTTTAAAAAGGTATTTTTCATCTCTTTCTCATTCTCGGAATCTGAGTGATGGACAAATTCAAGGGCTAGCTCACGCCCTTTTGCCAGTCTGTAAAGGTCGTTATTCTACAAACTATAGAGCTGTGAATACTGTTTTAAGTGTTATCAAAAAAAATGCAACGAATCTTAAAGAAAATGCCTCTTTTGATGTAATTATTGCGAGAATAGATGAACTCATGAAATATGCAAAAAGTAAAGAGAAGCGAGAGCTCCTAGGAGATAAAAAAACATTACAAAAATGGTTTTCCGATCCGGTTGATTTTCTGTTTCCGAATGCAATAGTAGTTTTCAATTTAACGACTAAGGGCCCGTAAAGAAATAACCTGACAATCCTCGAGGGAAAATTCGATTCATCTCCCGATGATTTTCCCTTGTAGATATTGCAGGAATATCTCCTCAAGATCTGAACCGTTTTCCTGCTCGAGGATTGTCAGGTTATTTCTTTACGGGCCCTAAGAATGTCAAGATCGATCGAAAAACATCTATAGGTGAAGTTGGAATTGCGGGCGGTTGTGGTTTGGAATGTGAAAATGTAACAACCCGTTGGGATGCAAGGTGTGATCGATTATTGAAAAAATATTCCGCTGAAATGAAAGCGCTTAAAATTGAAGATGTTTTTGTTTTTTCTGAAAGGGGGCAGTGTCAACAGCTTTTTAAGTTACAATGGCAAGAGTTTTTAACCGATGTGGATGAGCGGAAAGAGGCAGTGGCTGCATTCCTGCGAAGACCAGAAGATGTTCTTGGGATGGATCAAAATGTGGGAGATGCGTTTCATGCAATCGCAACTCGTAATAAGAAATTATTTCAGCTAGCAGCAGAGCGAATAGTAGATTGGAATGTAGAAAATACATCAAAACAGCCTTTAGTTCATTGTGCTGCTACCTGCCAAGATCCCTTCTTTTTGAATATTATTTACGAACAAACAAAGTGGGGGGATGGAAAAAGTGTTGACTGGGATAAACGAGATGCACGGGGGTTTCTTCCTCAACATTATGCGGCCCAAATAGGTGGAGCCGAGTGCTTAAGACTGCTTTTTCAAATAAGCCCTCATTCGATTAATGCGCTTACAAAAAATCATGAAACTCCCCTCTATATTGCGGCACAGAATGATCGATATGGTTGTATTGATACCCTTTTGGGAGCTGGTGCTGATCCAAATATTTGTGCAACAAATGGAATGAGTCCTCTTACAACCGCAATACATCATGGCAGCAATTGTTTTGCAATCTTGCTCCTGCAAAAATCAACAGAGCTTGAGATTCCAAAAGAAGCGCTTCAACTTGCTGTAGAAATGCGTTTAGATGGGGTTGTCCGGAGGCTGATAGAAAAAGGCTCAAATCCTAATCAGATAGGAAAGGAGGGATATCGACCGCTGCACCTTGCAGTGAAACTCGATTGGAAAGATGGAGTGAAGATATTGGTAAAAGCATTTGGTATTGATCTAAATGCAACGAGTGCTTGGGGAAAGTCGGTATTAGATTATGCTATTGAATGTAATCACTATGATATCGGTGAATTTTTGATCGAAAATGGAGCTATTTCTAAACATGGTTATTGGATATCTTGGTTTAGGATTTGGAATACGAGATCATTTTTCTCCAGATGGATATGGGGATCAGATTTAAACGGGAAATAAAATGAAGCAAGAAATAACAGTAGAAGAAGGATATCATATTTCTTTGGGTTTTTTTTATGAATTGTGGCCTTTGGTGGAACCTCATGTTCAACATTCAGAAGAAATAAAAAATGTGAATGTGCTTTATTTTTGTATTGTTTGTAGTGGAGATGAGGCGAGTACAGAATGGAAACAAGCCGTGTTCAGAGCAAAAAAAATCCCAAATGAGAAGCTGCGGCAAGCAAAACTCTCTGAAGACGATTTGTTTTCGTGTGCGATAGAATTTTGCAAGTTGCACAACGAACGGTGGGAAGGGAATCTCGATTATACCCTTCAGCTTTTAGAATCGATGAAAGCGAATCCAGAGAAGCATCCCAAAGTATGGCAATTATGGAAACGGACGATAGAAGAAGTACTTGTCAAACACATGACGTGTGGGCATTTTAATTATTAGATAGTTTTTATCAAGGAGTAGTAATAGGATTAATATGAAACAAGAAATCACTATAGAAGAAGGATATCATATTTCATTGATATTTTTGTGCGTCCTTAAAAACCCATGGCAAAGCCATGAGTTTTTCAGCCTGATGGTCCCACGGCTAGGGTTTGATATTTCGTGCGTACAGCATGAGCTAAATCAACGGGGCGCCGCATAAACCACGCTGTCAAGTATCCCCAGAAACTTAGACCAAGTCTAGCACAGGTTTGTTTGAGCGTTAATAGCCCATCTCGAAATTTTCTGCCCTCTTCACTTTTGGTGGTACCAGAAATATTTCTTCGCTTGGCAACGCCTCTAATATCTCTTTCGCTGTCGTTATTGTGCAGGGGAAGGCCAGGATAGTCAAGTGCCTTGAGCATTTCCTCGCGATACTGAGCAAATGAGGCAATCACTTCAGTAACCCCTGGACTGATGCTTTTCATTGCGATCAATTGGTCATACAATTCATGCACTTCCGATTTGCCAACCTGCGTCAGCGCAGCTTCTTTAAGTTTCCCGTATAGGATCCAAATTGCCTCGCGTACTCGTTGAATCTCTTGTTCAGCTTCATCAGTAGCAGCTTCTAATTTACGCAGAGGTCTCTCCATATGCACCCAACATCCAGCATGATCAAAAACTGCAAATTGCCCCGCACGATCCGATAGGAGCACTTGACCTGGTTTTAGGATCGTTTCGCTGATAAAACCTACTAATCCTGCCTCAAGGCATTGTATTCGTAGCTTTTTGTTCTTTATCCCAAGGGTATTCAAGAGACGGTTTAGCCCTTTTTTTGTCCGATATTTTTTTCCAGCATGTTCTTCGAGGCGGTTGAGCAGGTCATCTTCCACGCCGCATTGGAAGAGGTGCCATATAAACGCTTCATTGATCAAATAACCTTCTTTGCCTTGGAGAAGGATTTGAAGGAAATTTGCTCTTGATTTGCTGGATGTTGTCTTGTAATAGGCAAAATATTCTCCTCCTATGTTCGTACAATATCCGTTCTTGTGCTGATGTTTCGCGCCAGTATCATCGGTTCTGATGTATGGAGCTTCTTCGATTCCTGCGGTTAAGATTTTTTCGCTTTCCCTATGATACCCTTCAGATTCATTCATGAGAATATTATGGACTTGTCCTTCAGAGATCTCGATTCCAGAACCTCTCAACAAATCAAAGAGGCCCGGTTCAGTCATCCCAAGAGCGTAGAGACTATGCAGAAGTGCGCGCAGTTGATGACCAAAATGAGATCCGTGAACTTCTTGAGGCAAAACAGCCCGTATTACAGAGCCATCAGGCGCCTGCCACACTTCGAGTCTATAAATCACATCTTTGGGAATTACTTCGAGTTCTTGAACGGCATACTCTTGGTATCCCTTAAAGCGAGACCCTTGAGGAACGTCCAAAGCTTGAACACGAACTTCCTGTCGTACTTTTTTTGGAGCCATCTCGTTGGCAGAGTTCGATCCGCCTCCTCCGGCGGTATTGCCTGGTTTTCCACTTCTGCTTTTAGGATCCCCTCCTCCAGGCCTGAATTTGGGTCGCTTTGGCATTTTTTTTAGGCGAGCAATTTCATCTTGTTGCTCTTGCACTGTTTTCTTTAAAGCGGCTATTTGTTCGGTTTGTTTTTGGATAAGCTTGGTTTGTTCCTGAAATAGTTCAATAATTGGCTGAAGCCAAGATGATGTTCGAAGTTCTTGGGGAATTCGGGAAATGGTTTCTGCTAAATTCATGCCAATAGATCTTAGGCATAAGGAGTTCAGTTATCAAGAGAAAAATTTATTCCTGACTTTGCCATGAGTTTTTAAGGACGTAC
>QIGB01000060.1 GCA_003228815.1 Chlamydiota bacterium
CGACATGCCTAGACATGGTCGCTCAAAATTCATTTACAAGTCAAAAAGATTTTTAGTGACAACCTTACCATGACTTATTGAGAAGTTACGATATTTTGGCTTGATCAATGTCTAGAATCCGAGCTGCTTTTGCTTGAGTAAGACGTTTTTTTTTGATTAATGCACTAATCTGATGTGCTAGTTCAGCTTTTACAACAAGTGTTTGAGCATTCTTCATTCCTAGATCTGCAAAAACATTCCCTGAACTTTTTTTTATTTTTATTTTCATTTTTTCCTCGCTTCGAATGATTTATAATGCTCCCTAGCAGCTTGTAAGCGCTTCCGAATTAAATCAATTTCTTGTTTTGGGGTTTTGATGCCAGATTTTGATTTTTTCTGAAAGGCATGCAATACATAAATAATATCACCAAACTTTACCGTATATACTGTTCGATAAGTATTGCCCTGCAAATCATCACTCATTTCTTTACTCAAACAAACTGAAGAGTTGGGAATTTGACAAAGAAGTTCCTCAGCTTTTTCAGATAAGACGAGCTGCAGTGTTCATAGACACGGAGCGAGGAGTAGATGAAAAAGCGGAGGAAAAACCGATGCAGTCAAAAACCAATTCTTAATTTGTTTGAGTATAAAAACACCAGCTCCTTTAAAACCCTTTAATGGCTTCGCTCTTCCATGCTTACCACCTATTTGCGCTAAATGCAACGCATAGCCCATCACTTGCTTCACTTCATCAGGAAATTTTTTCAAGTCTTGGATGGAGGAGCCCACCCAATAAATGTCTTTCATAATCAACATTATGCCAGATCTGGCATATTATGATAAAGAAGAAAGTTTTTTAACGAGAGTGAGGATATTCATATCGTCTTCACGGCGATAGGATAGAGCATCGGTGCATTTTCGGATGAGAAGAAGCCCTTTGCCTCCAAGGGACTGTTCTTCAAGTAGGGGCTTTTGCTTAAGTGGCTCAGGGTGCATGAGAGGATTGAAAGGAGGGCCGGGATCAGTAAGATCAAATGCTATCTGGCGGCCCGGTTCATGGCGGACAGAAAGGTGAACTTTTTCGATTTTGGCATGGTGAATCACATTAACAATGGCTTCTTCCATGGCAATCTCAAAGCGCATTTTTTCTGATTTAGACAGAGAAGTTTGATCGAGATGAAAACGCACCCAAGAAAGAATTGAGGGAAGCTTAGCTATGGTAGCTGGGAATGAGTCACTACTCATCCCACCCTCCTGAAGCAATCATCCCATCGATGATTTTTTGTGCAAGTTTGTGATAAATCGGATAGATCGCATTCTCTCCTGCAGAACCAACAGAATCGAGTTGTCCAAGAGAAAAGGCAATGGAAGTTGTCCGCGATGCTGCCTTAGGATCTATGAATGAGAGATCTTGAAGGGAATTGGGGTCAACATAATCGTAATCGGATCCAGCCTTCACGATCTGAGGCCCAAGGATCTGTTTTCCTGTAGTGGCATCTTCAATACAGATTTCCACTGAAATGGTCTTGCGATTTTCAATGCCCATGACATTGTCCCGCAGCTCTCCACTTTTGGGATCCCGATCATAGCGATACCCAATTCGGTCATTGGTGGTACCAATGATTTTGGCTTTGAGAATCCAATCTCCTTGTCCCTTGGCATATTGGAAACTTGCACTGCGAGAAAGCGCTGAAATAAGAGCGTCAGTAAGCTCTCCCTCAAAATCGCCAATGACGTAAGGAACAGAAACCGCAATCGGATCACCTCCATCAAAGTGGTAACCACATGCAGAAAGAAAGATCAAGAAAGGAATGACTATGCGATGCAACCAACCTCCGAAGAAGCACTGAAATTTTCTAAAAGGATGGGGGACAAATTTTATTTTTTCGCTTTTTTCGCTTCGTGCTGTTTCAATTTTGCCTCGAGGATTTCGTGGCGCTCTCTACTTTTTTTCGCAATAAACGAATCGGGATAGCTCTTGAGAATCTTTGCATAATAGATTTTGGCAGCACCCCACTTCTTCGTCCGCTCATAGAAACGGGCTGTCTCAAATAGAGATCCTGCATAGTGGTCTTGCATGCGTAAATAATTACCTTGCGCCACAGCAATTTTTTCTTCTCCGGGAAAGCTGGAGCGAAATTTACGAAGGTTCAATTCTGCAAGATCGAGGAAATCAGGATCAGGAAATTCGCTGCGACTTTGCGCTAGATAGATGTCTCCAATTCCAATATAACTCTCAATCGCTAGGGGGTGTTTGGGAAATCGGCGGATCAGAGTTTGATAGGCTTCAATGCAGGCGCGGAAATCTTCATTTTTTGCAAGTACTTGTGCTTTGCCATAGAGAGAATGAGCAGCAAGTTCATGGTGAGGAAGGGCAGAAATCACTTCATCATAAATCGCAATGGCTTCCGAACCGGCGGGCATCCACTTTGGCAAGGTTTTAAAGCCCATAACATGTTTGCGTGCCCCATCACGAAATTTTTCGGCAATTTCAAATTTGTATTGGATCGCCTCCTCAAAATATTTTGGAGTTGCTTGCCTAGTCAGGTAGTCAGTGAATTTGATGTTGGCCATTTCAAAATCATCTTGATTATAGTAGGCCACTCCAAGGAAATAGGTCGCATCACGTGCAAAAGGAGTATTGGGGAAATTTTTGATGAGAATAATTGCTTCTTTTTCGAGATTTCTCCACTCACCATTCTCAAAATGCTTGATGACCATACTATAGTGTTCTTGCACAGACTCCGTGGCCATCTCTTCTCTTTCAACAAGCTTTCCATCTCTGAGGACAAAATCAGCAAAAGAACAAATGGAGGGGAGGAGAAAAAAAAGAAAAACAAATCTTTTCATATGGTTATGAATTTTACCGAGATTCTGCCAAGATGTCAATGATTGGAGGCAACGCTTCCAAGCGATTTTTGAGTTCGCCGGTGAGTTCTATCCCCCAAGTTGGTTCAATTGAAATTTTCCCTACTTTTTTTTCTTCTGAAATAAACTCCAATTCAACTCTAGATTTTCCCGCAAACCCGCGAAAAATTTTTTTGAGCTGCAGGACATGAGATAGCCGCATCTCGTCTGCATTCAATTTGAGAATGAGTGTGCGCATCGGATTTTCCTTTGTTTTCTCTTTCCGTGGAGTGCTTTTCGTCCGCTTTGAACGAAAAGCAGACATCTTTGCCTGCATACGCGCCTTGTCATAGGCTAAATCGCACTCACGAATCATTTCTTCATCTACTTTTGTCAAATCATTAAACCACCGACACTGCAAACGGATCGTTCCATCTTCATCGCGATCCACTTGCAGAACAGCATAAAGGAGCATGTTTTCGACGAGTAAGTATCCTTTTTCTTCATAGAGCTCAGACCAAATGGGAAGCTCAAAACGTTGCTCGCTGTCACCGATCGTCAAAATGGCAAATTTACGACCTGTTCGATTCGTGAGACGGATGCTAACACTCTCGATAACAAAACCCGCCCGACATACAGAGCCTTTTTCGAGTTTGTCGATTTGCTCCAGACTGACACAGGAAAGACGCTGCAATGTTTGGCGCACATCGTCAAGAGGATGTCCCGTTAGATAAAAACCCAAAAGCTCTTTCTCTCGCCGCAGTATATTCATCTTTGAAAGTGGTGGCACTTCGGGAGGATCAGAAAACCGAGTATTTTCCTCTTCCATGAGGGAAAAGAAATTGAGCTCGCCTCGAGCCGCTTCTTTTTGCTGTTTTTGCGCATCCTGAAACATCGGCTCAACACTTGCTAAGAGTGCGCCACGAGACCACTCGGTAAAATCAAAAGCTCCTGCATCGACGAGACATTCGATGACTTTTTTCCCCACCTTTTGTGTGTCGATCCGCGAAGTAAAATCATAGAGAGATTCAAAGGGACCATTGTTTGTCCTTTCGTCCACGATTGCTTCGACAACCCCTTCCCCCACTCCCTTCACAGCGGTCATCGCAAAGCGAATCCCCTTTGGAGCAGCAACAAAGGCTTTGCCAGACTCATTCACATCGGGAGGCAAGATGGCAATGTGCATCGCCTGGCACTCGCGGATGATTTTGGTCACTTTAGAAAGATCATCTCGATCGCTCGTCATCAGAGCGGCCATCCAGTGCATCGGATAATTGGCTTTTAGATATGCGGTGACATAGGTCAAATACCCGTAGGCAGCCGCATGGGATTTATTGAACCCATACGAAGCAAATTTTTCTACTTTATCGAAGATGGCAATTGCTGTTTTTTCCTCAATTCCGTTTTCCAATGCTCCTTTGCGGAATTTTTCTTTTTGGCGATCCATCTCTTCTCGGTCTTTTTTTCCCATCGCCTTGCGCAAAAGATCACCAGCTCCCAAGCTATATCCTGCTAGTTTCTGCGCCATCATCATGACTTGCTCTTGGTAGACCATGATCCCATACGTCTCTTCTAAAATATCTTTCATGAGGGGATGATCGAATTCGATTTTTTCCCTCCCATGTTTTCGATTCACAAAAGAAGGGATCATTTCCATAGGACCAGGGCGATAGAGAGCGCCGACATCCATAATTTCTTCAAATTTATCGATATGGAGTTGCTTGACAAGGTCTTTCATTCCACTTGATTCGAGTTGGAAGAGACCGAGCGTTTTTCCTTGGTTAAGGAGAGCAAAAGTCGCCTGATCGTCCAAAGGCAAATTGACCCAATTGATTACTTTACCCTCACTCTCTTTGATCGCATTGGTAGCAAGTTGGATGGCTGTGAGTGTTTTGAGACCCAAGAAGTCAATCTTGAGCATGCCAACAGATTCTACCGGCTTCATGGCATATTGTGTCACGACAACTTCCCCATCTTTGGCATTACAAATGGGGATATGTTCTACAAGAGGATCAGCAGAGACAATCAATCCTGCTGCATGAATCCCTGTATTGCGAACAGAGCCTTCCAAAGTTTTGGCCAAGTCGATGAGCCTTTTCGTCTCTTCATCCGTTTCATATTCTTTGCGCAGGTCAGGATCGAGTTGCAGTGCACGATCAAGCGTCATATTGGGATCTTCGGGAATCAGTTTGGCAATTTGGTTGACTTTTGAAAGAGGGACACTGAGGACTCGTCCCACATCTTTGATAGCCATTTTGGCTTTCATTGTCCCAAATGTGATGATCTGCGCGACATTATCCTTTCCATACTTTCGAATCGTATAATCGATGACCTCTGAGCGCCTTTCCATGCAGATATCGACATCAATATCAGGATCAGAAATCCGCTCCGGATTGATAAATCGCTCAAAGAAGAGATTGAAACGCAAGGGTTCAATATCGGTAATGCCAGTCAAAAAACAAACAATGGAACCCGCTCCCGATCCTCGTCCTGGCCCCACTGGGATTCCCTGATTTTTTGCCCATGCTATGAAATCATAGACAATGAGTAAGTAGTCACAAAGCCCTTTGGAAGTAATCAAGTCAAGCTCATAAACGAGACGATCTTGCACCACCTGCATGGGATCTTTGTCTGGATATTTTTTCCCCACCTTGGCAAGCGCTTTTTCATCATAACGCCGCGCAATTCCTTCATGGCACAATTTTTTGAGGTAAGCTTCTGCAGCTTTTTCCCGTTCTTTTGCCGTGTATTTCGTCCCTTCAAGATGAGGTGGAACATAGACTGGATAAAATTTGGAGGTGAAATCGAACTCAAATTGACATTTTTCTGCGATTTTTACCGTTTCACTAAGAGCCTCTGGGCAATCTGAAAAAAGCTCTTCCATCTCGGCAGGCGATTTGAAATAGAGCTCATGGGTGAATTTAATCCTCCGCTTGGGATTCAAAGCGCGGTTCATCGGATTCCCTTGCGAGTCTCTCTCCCAGATCTCACACGGCTCACCAGAAGAGACATTCATCAAAATCTCATGCCCTTGCCAATCACCGCGCTCCATGTAACGCGAATCATTCGTTGCAACGACCGGTATCCCCCACTCATTAGAAAGAGCAAGAATGCGCTTTGCTACGACTTCTTGTTTTTTCTGATACTCGAGCGATGCTTGCCATAGCCAAGATTCGCGATCCATTCCATCCTCGCGCATCTGCTCTTCGCTCATCCGATGCCGCGTGATTTCGAAATAGAAATTCTCGCCAAAGAGATCCAAATAGAATTGGATCTCACTCTTCAGTTCTTCCTCATTTTCATTTGCAATGAGTTCAGCGATTTTCCCCTGCATGGGCCCTGACAAACAAATCAGCCCACCCGCATACTCTTTCAGCAATTCTTTGTCGATGCGGGGTGTGTAGTAAAACCCTTCGAGATAAGCAAGAGAACTGAGTTTGCAAAGATTTCGATATCCTTCATTGTCTTTTGCAAGAAGCACAATTGGGTAGCCCGGTTTTTGTCCACTCACCCTCTTTTTCTCAGTGCGCGAGAAAGGAGCAACAAAAAGCTCACTTCCGATGATGGGTTTCACGTTTGCTGCTTTACAAGCTTTAAAAAAATCGACAGCGCCGTGCAAATTACCCTGATCGGTCAATGCAACTGCAGGAATTTGAAACTCAGCAGCTTTTGCTGCCAACAGCTTCACCGAAGCTGTAGAATCCAAAATAGAAAACTGGGAATGGACATGCAGAGGCACCCAAGGCATGGCCCCAGACTAACACAAAGATCTGAATCGAACAAGACACATACTAAAACAAATGAGTTAAGACTCAAAATATGTGAAATTTAGGAAGGGGGCTTCCATAGTTTTTTTGCGTAGCGCTCCCTCGGTCGCTACGTCCGGCACTTCGTGTCATTGAGCTGATTATAGCTGCGGCAAATCACCCCGCTATCGTGTGGCCGTACATTCGTACTGTCCTCACTCAAACGGGGCAATTTTCCATTGCCATAACAGCCATCGGCTGGATGAGCATTCAGGTGGATTCCACCCACCTTCATGTCCTCATCCAGGGCCTATTTTACAGGTGAAAGTTAAGCGGTTATTCCCCAACAAAAAGAATGGGCCTGCGAGCGACAGAAAAAAGGGTGGAATCCCTTTTTTCTGCTTGAGCAGTCGATGGCTGTGCTGGCAAAGGAAAATCGGGCCGCATGAGGCGATACAGTATTTCATACGGACGCTGAATGAAGGAACCGATTTGCCGCAGCCAGAATCAGCTCAAGACACGCAGTGCAAGACACGGCACAAAGTAGCCGTGCCAAATGCTAGAGCCTCCTATCATCAATATTTTTTTAATAAATTCTTATTAAGTTATTCGGGCTCGGGCTCAGCAGAATCGTCTTCGATCTCTGCCAGCTGCTTTTCTTCGACATGCTTGTGTGTACCGCCCACTCTCCAAAGAGGCAGGAGAAGAAGAACGGAAAGAACACCACATACGCCAACACTTAAGAAAAAGCCCCGCCAACCAAATTTTTGACAGATCATACCAAGTGGCCAACCGGCCGTAGCAGCGCCAATATAGGCCACAAGCCCAACAAAACCCGTTGCTGATCCCGCTGCTTTTTTCCCTGCCAGCTCCGCAGCAACCATCCCAATGAGCATTTGGGGTCCAAAAATGAGAAACCCAATCACAAACATGAGCACTGAATCCAGCACGATAACTCCTGCTGGAGAAGCCCAAAAGGCGCCAAGCGCAAAAATGACCGCCAGGCTAAATAAAATATTTATAGGCCCACGCCGCCCTTTAAAAATTTTATCCGAGGCCCAGCCTGCAACAAGGCTGCCAAAAATGCCTCCAATTTCAAACCAAAAGACACAAGCACCTGCGGCGAGTAAGCTATAATTTTTGACCTCCACCAAAAAGAGAGTGCTCCAGTCATTGATGGCGATCCGGATGACATAAACGAAGAAATATGCAACGGCCAATATCCAAATAAATTTATTTTTTAACACATGTTTAAAAAGAATATCTTTAGCCGATTGATTCGTTTCAGGTTCTGTTTTTTGCTCTTCTGGGTAATCATCCTTGAATTTCTCAATAGGAGGAAGCCCCAAAGAGCGTGGAGTATCACGGAGGCGATTGAGCACAAAGAGCCCCGCCAAAATACAAAGCCCGCCCGGGATATACATCGCATAGCGCCACCCCCACATCATCGCACAAAAAGCCGCTACAAGGGGGATGAGAGCGCCACCAACGCTATGGGATGTATTCCAGAAGCCCCACCAGGTCCCCCGTTCTTTTTGGGAATACCAGTGGGTGAGGAGACGCGCACAAGGGGGCCAGCCAAATCCTTGAAAATATCCGTTCAACCCCCAAAAAAGCGCAAAAAATAAAATTGAAGAGGACATCCCAAAGCAAATATTGAGAACTCCCGTGAGAATGAGCCCAATCCCCATAAAGAAACGAGGATTCGAGCGGTCAGATAATACACCACTTAAAAATTTACTTGCTCCGTAGCAAATCGAGAGGATACTAGCAAGTATCCCCAGTTCACCTTTAGTGAATCCGAGGTCCTCGATGAGAGAAGGCATTGCAAAGGTAAAACTTTTACGGGAGAAGTAATAAAATATGTACCCAATGTACATCCCGTAAAAGGTACGCCACCGCCAGTATTTATACCCTTTGTTTACAGCCTTCTCGTCCGGAATCTCCTCCATAGGAGGAGATGGCTTTAAGAACGAGAAAAGTTTCATAGTTTTTGCTCCAAAGCTGATTATATATGATAACCTAAAATTGACCATATGTCAATCAAATTGGTGCTTGATAAAAGAGGTAAAAAAAACTATAAGAATATTAAAACAACAGGGGAGGCTCTATGAATGATCGACGAATAGACCGTGTAGAAAGACCTAGAGACGAAGGGCTCTATTCCTCTCGTATGGAAGAGAAGAAAAAAGAGAAAGAAAAATTTTCAAAAGATCTCCCAGAGGAAGACAAAAAAATTCTTCTTGCCACCTTTTTTTCCTATCTTAAAAAAATGTTTGATACATTTTCCCCCTCAAAACAATTTGCCGGTAAAGTCATCGATCAACAATCCATCATTGAAAACCTGCAAAATGTAAAAAAATTATTACAAAAACTCAGTAAGGAAAATTTGAGCAATTCTCCTGAATTTGCGACCGCACTTTCCAATGCTTGGGGCGTCCTCCTAGAAGATTTTGATAAGGTGGAAATTCTAGAGAGAAAACACCTCCAAGAAATTGCATCTTTTCGTAAAATGCTCGATGCAATAAAAAATTATCCTCCTGATTCCGAGCACCGTTTTGGCTTTTATCTTTTGCAACATGCGGGAAAAGACTGGCTCCCCTTCCCCTTCATCGAGATTCTAGAAAAACTCCACAAAGAGCATCTGGAAGATCCGAAAACAAGCACACTTTCAAGATGGTTCAAACTCATCAATAAGGTCATGGAAAATCTCAAAGTGCAAATGCCCTTTAAACCTCAGGCCTAAGTGTTGAATACCAATCTTCTTTTCTGTATCCTTAAGCACCTATGAAATACAGCATTGCGAAAGGAGTTTTTGACATTCTTCCCAAAGACCCCGCGCCCGACGGGTCTTGGCGCATGTCCTATTTATGGCAATATCTGGAAGAACAAATCCACAAACTCGCAAAAAGCTACGGCTACCTAGAAATTCGCACTCCTATCTTTGAACGAACAGAGCTTTTTGTTCGCAGTGTCGGTGAAAGCACAGACATTGTCACAAAAGAGATGTATACATTTAAAGACAAAGCGGACCGCCTGATGACACTCCGTCCTGAAGGGACAGCTGCTGTCATGCGCGCCTTCATCGAAAAGCGACTCGACCAACAAAGTGGCTGTCAAAAGCTCTATTACATCGGCCCCATGTTCCGTTATGAAAGACCTCAAGCAGGACGTTACCGTCAACACCACCAATTTGGTGTGGAGGCGATTGGCGATCCAAGCCCTGAGCAAGATGTCGAAGTCATCGATCTTCTCTGCGAGCTCTATCGACGTCTTGGCCTTTCAAATTTAACCGTCATGCTCAATTCAGTTGGAGATGCAAAGTCACGAGAAGAATATCGGGATAACTTACGCAAATTTCTTCAGCCAAAATTTGAAGAGCTTTCTGAAGAAAGCCAGGTTCGCTTTGAAAAAAACGTCCTCCGCATCCTCGACTCCAAAGACTTAGGAGACCAAAAACTTCTCGAAGGCGCTCCTTCTATTCTCGATTTCCTCACAGAAGAGGCCAAAGACCACTTCCAAAAAGTCCAAGAGCTCCTCAAAAAACTCGGCATCCAATACGTTTCCTCTCCCAAACTCGTTCGCGGGCTCGATTATTACAACAAGACCGTCTTTGAAGTGACTTCTGGACAGCTCGGCGCACAAAATGCTATTGGCGCCGGAGGACGTTACGATGGACTCTCTTCGCTTTTGGGAGGCCCCAACTTGCCCGCAATGGGATTTGCTGCGGGACTAGAGCGCATCATTCAAACCATGCTTGGACAAAATGTCCCTCTACCTGAGCCTCCGCATCCCCAACTATTTCTCATTCCACTCGGAGAAAAGGCCAAAGAGTATTGCACGGAGCTTGTCTACGAGCTGCGCCATCAAGACATCGCAACTGAAATCGATTGGCATCCCAAAAAAGTGGGCAAATCTTTGGAGAAGGCCGCAGGCATTGGCTCTACTTACGCCCTCATCCTCGGCGATGACGAACTTTCTTCAGGAGAGCTAAAACTCAAAAAGTTAGCGACTCGTGAAGAAATCCCCCTCAAACTCGAAGATCTTGCAAAATTTCTCCTTGGCTAACAATCAATTTTTCGCTTAAACTATTTTAAAAGAGGTTTTTCATGCGCTTATCATTTCTTTTTCTATTATCCCTACTTTCCATAAGCCTTGTTGCTGGAGAAGAAAAGCAACAAACCGCCAAAATTTCAGAGGCTTTTGGTCATCTCATCGGAAAAAATATCGATACCATTGGCGTCGACTTTGACATCGAACTCGTCGTGAAAGGTCTGCGGGATGCATCTGATGGAAAATCCTCTCCTCTGAGTGAAACCGAATGCGTTGAAGCCATAGCAAGCGCCCAGGAGACAGCCTTTAAGGAAAAAGCAGCAAATAACCTAATACAAGCCGAAGTTTTTCTCAAAGGCAATGCTAAACAAAAAAATATCGTCGTTCTGGAAAAAGGCAAACTCCAATATAAAATCGACAAAAAAGGAAAAGGAAACGAGGTAGAAGAAAGTAGTAGTCCGATGATTCGCTATGTGGGCAAATACCTTGACGGATCGATCTTTGGAGAATCCAAACAAGATGAAATCATTTCTCTGGATGAAACCATCCAAGGCTTTCAAAAAGGACTTTTAGGAATGAAAGAAGGAGAAAAACGCACCTTATTTATCCACCCAGAATATGGATATGGGGCGCAAGGATTTCTTCCTCCTAATTCTCTCCTTACTTTCGAGATTGAAATCGTTAAGGCCAATGCCTCAAAAGAAGAAGAATCCGATTCTCTGATTCTTGAATCAGACGCTGAAACCAAAACATCTTCTGATCTCGATTCACGCTACTTACGATGAATATCCTCCTCTTTCAACCACAAATCCCCCAAAACACGGGCAACATTGTGCGCACCTGTGCTGTGACAGGATCCAAGCTTTTTTTAGTCAAACCTCTTGGCTTTAGTGTAACCAATCGCTCGCTCAAACGAGCCGGTCTCGACTACTGGGAAGGAGTGGAAGTACACTTCGTTGACGATTTAAACGATTTCTTAGAAAATAGTGAATCTCGCTTTTTTTTCTATTCTTCCCATGCAAAAAAAGCGTATACAGAAGTAGACTATGAGCCAGAAGATTTTTTGATTTTCGGCTCCGAAACAAGCGGATTGCCCCAAACCTTTTGGGAAAAGTGGCCCGAGCATTTTTACACAATTCCAAAAAGAAAAGAGACTCGCTGTTTAAATCTAGCCAACGCCGTTTCCATTGTGTTATATGAAGCTTGGAGGCAACAAAAATTTGTAATAATATGACTGACCTATGAATGGTTTTCGCTCTTCATTTCCCTTACAAATGGCCATCGCAACAATCCTCGGGATTTGCGTTGGCCTTTTTTTTGGAGAACGATGTAGCGTATTGCATCCATATGCCAACGCCTACATAATGATCCTCAAAATGACCGCAATCCCCTATTTGATTGTTGCCATTATTCACGGTGTCGGCCTGTTAAACCGTGCGCAAGCAATGCAAATTCTCAAAAAAGGGAGCTTTTTCATCGCTCTCGTTTTTGTGATCAACATCCTAATCATCTATCTGATTAAATGGGGATTGCCCATTGCCGAAGGACCAAAACAAACCGGCTATGTTATCCCTGATATCCCCGAGATGAATTTTGCAGAAATCTTGATCCCCCAGAATATCTTTTATGACCTTGCCCAAGGAATTGTCCCCGCCATTGTCATGTTTTCCATGCTCCTTGGAATTTCGCTGATGTATCTCGGAGAAAAACAAACGACCATGTCGAGTCTGAGAACCTTGCTTGAGTCGCTCTCAAAAGTCACATCTTGGATTGCACGGATCACACCAATTGGAACATTCCTCATCATGGCAAACCAAGTGGGAACTGTCCAGATCTCTACGATCAAACAGATGAGCACCTATATCATCTTGTTTGCTCTAGGAACCAGCCTGGTCACCTTTTGGATCATTCCACGGCTTGCCAGCACTTTAACCCCCATGAAACTCAGAATCTGGATCAGAAGCCTGATTCCCGTCCTCATCCTCACATATACAACCACCCTCACCATCGTCGCTTTGCCCTACATCATCAATATCATCAAACGTGAAATTCAAATGCTCTATCCAAAAGACGAAAACGTGCAAAGCCAAATCCAAGGGACCGTTTCTGTCGTCTACATTTTGCCCCTTACCTCGATCTTTACCGCCGCTTTTGTCTTTTTTGTTTCTGTTTTTTTTGCCATCAAACTCGGGCTAGCCGACCAGTTTAAACTCCTCTTCACGACTTTCATTTCATCCCTAGGAGCTGTCGGACTCGGATCTTGGATTACAAGCCTCACTTTCATTCTCGATTCTTTAGGCCTGCCCATCGACGCAGTCAATATGTACCTCGCAATTGTACCCTTTACAGTAGGCTTCCAGACCATGGCTTCCGGCATGATCATAGCCACCCTTGCCCTCTTGATCATGCTTGCTGGGCGCGGTCTTCTCACCAAGAACTGGAAAAAAGTGACCTTCAATACTATCATCACAGCCCTCCCTGTCCTCCTCATTTTCGGAGGTCTCAAGTACTTTGATCCCCTTCCACGCATCCGCAACGAAAGTAAAACCATCTACGACTTAGAAATCGAATCCGATTCCGTCGTTCGCGTTTTCACCAAAGAAGAAATCGAGCAAATTCCGATCAGTCCACCGAATGGACCTATTTTAGAGCGCATTCTCACAACAAAGAAATTACGTGTCGGTTACGATCCCAATACCGCCCCTTTTTGCTTTTTCAATAAACATGGAAAACTCGTCGGTTTCGACATTGCTTATGCCTATCAACTCGCCTATGACCTCGGCTGTGAACAAATCGAATTCATCCCCATTACTTACTCCAAACTCGGGCAGCAATTGAAAGAAAACGCCTTTGACATCGCCATGTCCGCCGTCTCCATTTCTGAAGAGCGACTCAAGAAAATGTGCTTCCCCCATTACTTACTCGAAGCCAAAATCGTCTTCGTAACAAAAGACAAACACAGAAAAAAATTCGCTTCCATTGAAAACGTACGAGCCGATCGGACACTAAAAATCGCAGCCCTGATCAACACCGCCTATGAAGGAATTGCCTACGAAGAATTCCCCCATCACGAAATCATCTTGCTAGAGAGCTATGAAGAATTTGGTAAAAAAAGTCACCCTGCCGACATTCTTATTTGGGAAGAACAAGAAGCCATCGCCTGGACCGTCGCCCATCCCCCCTTTCACGTTGTCCAGCCTAAACCCTCCCTGGGCAAAGAGAGCCTTGGCTATCCCATCAAGTTCCAAGACCCTGAATTCCTCTGCTATCTCAACTCATGGCTCACCCTCAAAAACAACGGCGGCTTTAAAGAAGAGCAGTATCATCTCTGGATCATGGGCAAAACCGCCGTGGCAGCGCCTCCCGCCCCCCGTTGGTCGGTCCTAGATAACGTCCTCGAATGGGGTGTAGAAAATCGCTAAAAAAATTCCTTGACAGCCTTAAATAAAACTAACTCCTAAATTTATTGACACAAACCAATGTTTTTTATATAATATTTCCCATAACAAACTAAAAAACGAGGATTTAATGTCAGCATTAAGTTATGTGAGGACCCCATCAGATGATAATTGCTCAATATGTCGGAGTCCATTAAATGAATTAGATGATGAGGGGAAAACACAGCAAGTAGTTGGTCATTTAAATGACGGTGAGTTGGTTCACCACGCCCATAAAATTTGTCTTTTATCGTGGCTTGTTATCAATCCAATATGCCCCACTTGTAGAGATCCCCTGGATGCAAGATCTCTCTTGACCAGAGTTGATATACTGACCGAAAAATTTGGATCCCTATTGCAAAATCTTAAAGAAGCAAGAGATAGAATAGCAGCAGATGAAGAAACAGCAAAAGGACTAGCAGGAATAGCAACAATAACATTAATGTTAGGAGCAATGACTGCGATACTTGTTTTAATGAAGCGTCCTCCGCTTCCTTTTCCTTGTGAATTTGAATGGGAAGTGCCTTTCTTGTTGAAATTGAGAGCAATAATGGGTCCTCATTGTGATACTGCTTTCGAGATCCGCCAATTGACGCATTTTAGAAAATTAGCACATAGAACGTCTGAAGCAAGGCTGGCATACGCACCATTCTTATTAACATTTGGTAAGGGAATAATCCCCTGGCGTTTATGCAAAGAATTGCTGTCGCTACCCCGCGCTGATGGGGCCTAGCCCCATCTTTACCTCTTGTAGTCACGTAAAACACTAACAGTTAATTGCTAATGGCAGAATCTTGGAATTATTCTACACTACAGATTTTTTAATGAAATATTTAAGCAGTCTATATAAACGTTTTTATAGCTCTACCTATTCCCGCAGAACTTCAAGAACTTTTGGATCTAAAAACATTAGATCAACCAGCAAAACCCAACGAATGACAATCCTACTTCATCTCGACTTCCAGCGATATTTTCACTGGAAGTCGAGGCAATGTATTTTCTTGGATCAATCGACCTCAGAATACACATCAAGAGTCAAAGACGATGTATTAGGCTCTGAGATTCGATTTTCATGCTTGCAGAAGGATTTTGCTGGGGCTCCATTCAAATTTAGATTGAAACTCAACAAGGCATACCTTATGCTTTTCATCTCTTCCAAGATAGGAGATCAAAAATGAAACCAGAACTAAAAATTGAACTACATTGGAAAGAAAATCGTCTCGATCATATTGAGACTCCGCAGTTGCGCTTGCGACCAATAGAAGAAAATGATTTACCAGCCTATCGAGAAATTTTTAATGAAACAGCGATGCAGCTTTTTCGAGGGTCTTTCTCGGAGGAAAGATTTCGAGTTTGGCTAAATCGGTGGAAGGCTCATAACTTCTCAGCGCTAGCAATCACTGACAAAACAGGTGAAAAAATAAAAGTGATTGGACACGCAATTCTTGGTCACGGTGACTATGAAGGAACCACAGAAAAAGGATGGACGGAAATTGCTTTTATTCTTCACCAGTCTTATTGGAATGAGAATTTTTCTGCTCCTGAAAAAGAAATCGGAACAATAGGACGTACAAGTTTAGGTACTGAAGTCGTTCATGCACTTTTGGCATATGGGAAAGAACTATTCCAACGAAAAATCCCTGTTCCGGGAGATATTGATTCAGACAAATTGAGTGAAGTTAAATCTCTCGAGATTTACCACGAAAACGGAAAATCCAGAGCTGTTTTTCTCCCTCTTACTGAGATACGTGCAACATGTGCTTCTGCGAATAAAGCTGCGCTTCGCATCCTAGAACAAGCCTTTAAAATTCCGGAGACAGTAGGGACAAAAACAGAAATAGAGGGAACACGCCCAGGCTTCTTATTCCAAATCCATACTAACGATTTATGATGGGTTTTAGCTTTTTCCAGTCTCGATGAAGCGCTTGACTGCTGACTTATCGTGAAAACCGACAAAACGCCCCTTTTCTTTACCTTTCTCAAAGAGGATGACAGTAGGAACACCTCTTACCGAATATTGATCTGTGAGATCGGGGGCTTTGTCAATGTTGACTTTAACGATTTCTACCTTCCCCTTCATCTCTTCCGCAACTTGATCGAGGACAGGACTCAGCCTTTTACACGGACCACACCAGGGACCATAGAAATCGACGAGAACTTTTCCAGTGCGAATTTCTTTCTCAAAACTCTGGGGAGTGATTTCACGAACACTTGCAAATCCAGTAACACAGCAAATGAGAGCTAAAAAACTTAGACGATAAAACATAACACCTCAAACTTTAAGGAAAACATCTACTTCAGAACATATCGATTCACACGCATTTCTCGCAAGGCAGTATCCGCAGAAGGAAAAGAATCTTTTACCCTTCACCAGTCAGAATAAATTCTTTAATAGTTTCTTTGTCGCGCAATCCAACAAGCCGGCCAACCTCTTTTCCTTCTTTGAAAAGGATGAGGGTAGGAATGGAGGTGACTTGGAAACTGGAGGCTGTATTTTGGGCTTTATCAATATCAATCTTCGCAATGGATGCTTTCCCATCGAGATCTTTTGCAACCTCCTCCAACACGGGAGTCAGCATACGGCAGGGGCCACACCAATCAGCATAAAAGTCCACGAGAACAAGCCCAGAGCCAATTCCCTGCTGAAAAGTTTCTTCTTCAAGGTAAACGAATGTTTCAGTCATCTGTATCCTCCAGAACTTATGGCCATTACTTTATCATACCTGATGTATTTTTGAAACTCAAGATCACACTAGAGTTTTTATCCCCCCTAGAAATATAATTAATTGCATGCGGTCATGGCGGAATTGGTAGACGCGCAAGATTCAGGTTCTTGTCGAGGCAACTCGGTGGATGTTCGAGTCATCTTGGCCGCAATTAGAGGGTGTTTGCAAATTGCTTTCGCCGCCAAAAGTTTAGATTTTTTCCTAGGGGAAGCCTCTGGAGTGCGGAGCAAACTCAAATTGAGTTTGTGCAGCGCGAAGAGCTTCTCATAGGGAAAAAGATGGATTTTACTGGTGGCGGAATGAATTTGCAAACATCCTCTTATGGAGGAATTCCTTTTGCTCCGGAATCATACCAGTCTTTCAATTCATGGATGGCTTTAGAAAGACACTTGGCAATTTCTTCTTGCGCTTTTCTCTTCTCGAGATGGGCAAACGATTCCCATAAAATGGGAGTCCCAAAGACACAAGCAGCCCTCTTTCCAAAGAACTTTGGAAATTTTTGGTTTCTATTCCAAATTTCATACGTTCCATGAAGGTATGTAGGGATAATCGCTGATTGAGAACGCATGAGAAACATTCCAATTCCGGGCTTAATTTTGCCAATTTTTCCATCCATTCTTCCCCCTTCAGGGAAGAGGATGATTTGTTTCCCTTCTTTTAAGAGCTGCAAAATCGTTTTAAAAACGGAAATATCTGCTACATCACCCTTAACGGGATGGGAATTGAGAGAACCGATAATCTTGCCAAAGAGAAAAGGCCTAAAGAGCTCTTCCTTTGCAAGAAAATGCATGTCTTCTGGCCAAGAAATCGCTGCTAGTGGGGGATCAAAGTAGGAGTTGTGGTTGGGAGCAATGATCGCGGCTCGCTTAACGTAGTGCTCCAAGCCATAAACCTTATAGCGATAGAAGATCTTGAAAATAATCCAAGTCAAAAAAACAACGACTCGGTAAAGAAAAGGCATTCTGCGGGAGTGAATCCAATTGGGAAAGAGCTTGTCCAATTTCTTTTGATGGCAATCGACGATTTTTTGCACGACGGTCTCTTCATCAAGATGAGAGGTGTCGATGCGAAGGGCCTTTTTCGGACACTTTAATGGTGCAAGCTTGCGAGTGGCGTCATAGCGATCGCGCTTTTTTAGCTCTTCTTCCATCTTCTTTTCATCAAATTTTTTTGCTTCAATGGGAAGTTTTTCCTGCAACTCTTTTAGTCTTCTCTGTGCACGCACCTGTGGGCTAGCATCGAGATAGATTTTTACTTCTGCTTGGGGGAAAACGACAGAGCCCATATCACGCCCTTCAAAGACAGCGCTTTGTTTTTCTCCATAGGCTCGTTGGATCTTCCACAAGGCTTTGCGCACATTGGGCATCGCAGAGACTTCCGAGACAATTTCATTGACTTTTTGGCTCCGGATCTCGGCTGTGACATCGATACTATCGATGAAATAACGCTTTTCTCCATCTATGATGCGGACATCAAAGGAAAACGTTTCCAAGAATCGATCGATAGCCTCTGTATCCGAGTGAGAGATGTTTTCTCTGAGAAGACCGAGAGAAACGGAGCGATACATAGCTCCTGTATCGAAATAGGTCATCCCAAGCCTTGCAGCTACTTTTTTTGCAATGGTTGTCTTTCCTGTGCCTGAGGGACCATCAATGGTGATAATCATGTCTGTGTATACCAACGCAAATAAAAATAAACAATGGGAGCAGTGAAGATCAGTGAGTCGATCATATCAAGCACACCGCCCAGTCCCGGAATCCGATTACTATCTTTGACATCTGCATCTCTTTTGAGGAGCGATTCTGCCAAATCTCCAATTTGTCCAAAAACCCCGATCAGAATCCCAAGCCAAAGAGCATCGGGGTACTCAAGAGGAAAAGCTGTGCCTGCATACATCCTTCCCAAAAAGACAATCCCAAGGCTGAAAAGAACTGCACAGGCAAGTCCCCCGGCTGCTCCTTCAACGGTTTTCTTTGGGCTTAAAGTAGGAGCCAGTGCTGTTTTTCCCCATATTCTTCCGACGAAATAAGCTCCAACATCCGTGATCTTTGTCACCACAATGAGATAAAAAATCCACCATCTTCCATCCATCGTTGGGGAAGGATTTATGGGATAGAGAATCGCAAGCATATAACTGAGTGGAACAGCCACATAAGCAACACCAAAGAAATCGACCGCCACATTGACAAGTGCTTCTTCGGCTTTTCGAAAACGGTTTAAAAAAAAAAGTCCTACGCCAATGGCAAAGACAAATACTGGCAATTCTTGCGAGTGAATCCATTTGTGACCAATGAAAAAGGCGACCACTTCACAGGCAGCGACAATGACCATTAAGAGAACTGCTGGTTTGACTCCTTTTGTGCTTGCTAGTTTTGCATATTCCCAAACACCCACGCCCGCCATAGCAGCAGTAGCTGCGACGACAAGACCACTCACAATGGGATTTGCAGAAAATGCAATGAGAAGAAGTAAAGCAATGCCAATGACCATGATGATGAAAAATCTTTTTCTCAAATCAGCAAATTGATTGAATTTCATTGTCCTTTCCTCCGCTCCCTTTTTTGGTATTCGAGAACAGTTTCAAAAAGATCTTCTTTGGAGAAATCCGGCCAAAGTACATCTTTCATACATACTTCACTATAAGAAATCTGCCACAATAAAAAGTTGCTTAGACGGGTCTCTCCGCTGGTTCGAATTAAGAGATCGGGATCTTCCCATCTTGCAGTATCGAGATAACTGGCAATGAGTTCTTCAGTGATTTTTTCTTTTGAAAGTTTTTTTGCAAGACAATCCTCAACGATCGCAGAAATCGCTCGCCTGAGCTCATCTCTGCCTCCATAATTGAGGGCGAGGACTAAATTGAACTGTTTTCCCTCTTTTGTAATTTCGATCGTCTCTTCGACGATTTTTCTTAGGGCATGAGGAAGTTTGGAAACGTCTCCAATGACATCAAAGCGCACCCCTTCTTCAAGCATCTGCTCTCTCTTTTTAACAAGAAGGGTATTGAAGAGTTGCATCAGAGCTTTGACTTCTGTAGGAGAACGTTTCCAATTTTCAGTAGAAAAAGCATAAAAGGTCAGTACTTCAATCCCGAGTGTAGAGGCTGCTCGGACGATTTTTGCTAGGGTTTCGGCTCCTTGCAAATGACCTGCCATAGGAGGAAGTCCCTGCCGTTTGGCCCAGCGGCGATTTCCATCCATAATGATCGCGATATGCTTGGGAACACGAAAACGATGCAATCTTTCCAGCTGCTTTTCCGAATAAATCTTTTCTTGTGATTTTTTCTGATCAGAAGGTCCCCCAGAAAAATCTGTCGCTATCGCTTCTTCTTGTTTTGTGTCGCAAGCTTGCATGAGCACCCCGTTCACATCCATCCTTCATCAATTTCAATTGTATCTTCACGCGCAGGCCCCACAGAAACCATTCCAATCGATATATTGCAAAAATTTTCTATGGTTTCGATGTACTTCCGTGCATTTTTTGGAAGCTCACGAATATTTTCAACCCCTTTTGTTGGCACTTGCCAACCCGGCAGAGTTTCATAAATCGGTTCCACATGCTCCCAATCTTCTATGAGTGGAGGTGGCCCTTCGAGTTCTTCCCCATCTAACGAATAGCCGACACAAACGCAAATTTCTTCCAAAACATCGAGAACGTCTAGTTTGGTCAGGACAAGTTGAGAAACCCCATTTAGCCTCACAGCATGGCGGGCAAGCACAAGATCGAGCCAGCCAATTCTCCTTTCTCTTCCGGTTGTTGTCCCTACCTCACGAAAATCTTCTGCTCCTTGGAAATCTGAAAGAGTGTCGGGATCCACAGTCGTTGGAAGAGGCCCAGCACCTACTCTTGTCGTATAAGCCTTCAACACGCCAAATACCTCATCAATATAGCGTGGCCCGATCCCAGCTCCAGCACAAACACCCGCAGAAAGAGTGGGAGAAGAGGTGACATACGGATAGCTGCCATAAATCGTGTCGAGAAGAGTCCCATGAGCTCCTTCAAAAATAACCGTTTCATCGTGAAAAAGAGCAGTGGCTAATTGCCCTTCGACATCGGTGACAAAAGGATTGAGAAGCTCTCCTAAAACCGCATATTCTTCAAAAATTGCATCTGCATCGATCGGCTTTTGTCCAAAAATTTTTTCGATTTCCAAATTTTTGATTGCACAAAGAGCATGCAATTTTTCTTCAAACACATCCGGACGGATCAAGTCAGCGATTCGCAACCCAATTCGAGCTGAGCGATCAGAAGCTGCAGGACCAATGCCCCTTTTTGTTGTTCCAATTGCTTTTTTCCCTTTTCTACTCTCATAGAGCCCATCGAGTTGTCGATGGAAAGGAAAAATGATGTGTGCATAGGGCGAAATATGAAGGCGCTGCATGAGAGCAATTCCTCCTTCTTCCGCCTTTTTGATCTCATCTAGAAGAACGACCGGGTCAATCAAACAGCCTCCGGCAATATAACAATGCGCATGCGGATGAAGAATTCCAGAGGGAAGAAGGTGAACCGCGAGCTGCTTTTCTCCCACTTTGATCGTATGACCCGCATTGTTTCCCCCTTGCGAGCGGACAATATGAGAAGCTCGCGCGGAAAGCAAATCGATCACTTTTCCTTTTCCCTCATCTCCCCATTGCAAACCAATAACAATAATTCCAGGCATAGTGAAATAATTCCATTTGAAACTTTCTCTTTTAACACAGCCTGTAGTTGAAATGGAAGAAAAAACGAAAAGGCAAGAAAATTTTTGAGTGGACAATTTCCTTTTTGATCAGCTACACTTACCTTCTTAAGGATTCATTTATCTACTGGGAAATCAATGGAAAAAAGAAAGCGCTGGCAGCGATTGCTCATTTTAGGGGTTCTTTGTTTGACGGTCTACAATATTTTACCCACCGTCTTCTTCTACTCCAAGCCGTTAAAACATCCAATTCACCAAGAATCGGCTTCAAAAATTTCTTCCGAAATCATGAATCGAGTCAACAGCCTCGAAGAAGAAACGGAAAGCTGGCTTACGTCTTTTTGCAAATCGCTTCATCTCAAACCGCAAGGGATTCTGATCGATTCTCAAAATCCAGAGCACATCTCTGTCACATTCAAAAACACGGAAGAGGCAAGCACCTTTCGCCAGCATTTGCCTAGAGCCGGATCGCTCATATCTTTTGTTCCAAGCCAGCTCTCTCTCTATGACACTGGAGATATCGCTTCTAAAACGGTCATTGTAAAGCGAAAAATTCCTCTCCATTTTGAACCGTCACAACAGGAAAACTTTTTTCAATTCTCAGAAAAATATACAGAAAACAATTCCCCTTCCCCCCTTTATCGCACGATCATTTTTGATCGGGCATTGCAGCTAGGGATGGCAATTGGCGGACCAAGTGAAAATGCAAAACTTGTCCAGACAGCAATTTCTAAGGAAGGGGGACAGGAAAAAATTGATCTCACACTTAGAACCGCGCAAAACATTCTTTCGTACGTAAAAGTTTTTGGAGATACGGGCGATATGGCCAAACGCTATTTTGCCTCTTTTTCCCAGATTGACACTTCCAATCGAGACACCTTCATTCAAAAACATATTCATACGGTCACACAAGCAAAAGACCAGTTGAAACTCGAGCGGATCAGCTTGCAATCCGAAGCCCAGTCTCTGCAAGCCAAAGGAAATTTTCTCGAAACCAATAAGCAGCAACGCTTGGAACAGCTCCTCTCTCAGGAAAAAACGCTGGAAGAAGCCGAAGCGCTTCTGAAAAAGCACAAAACTTCTTTTGCAGCAGGCAAAACACCCTGGACATTCGAATCCTTAAACAGAAAACTCGATGAGAGTTTTGCTGGAGCAGAAGAAAAGGGGGCAAAGCTCCAAACACTTCACTTTGAAGATCACAATCCCTTCATCCAAAAGCTGACAATCGATTGGGGTAATGAAATTTTTGAACTCAGTCTCTTTTCTGATCTTCCTTCTTTTAAAGAAAAAATGGAAAGCCAAGGAAAACTCTTTCTTAAGGATCAAGTCGACCAATTCATCTATAATGAAATCGCGCTTGATTCCCGCCTATCAGGGGAAAAAATCAAGCCACACGGCAAAAACTTCCTCGCGAAGTGGAACAAACTGGAAGGGAGCAATAGCTTTCTCACAATGCGCCTTTCAGAGATTGCTACAGCACGCTGCAGCGAGGTCTACCAATCCCTATTCAATCATTGGCAACCTAAGCATCCCGATTTGAAAAGAGAAGTGTTTCCTATTTGGGATTATGCGACCTACCAACAATTACCTGCTCACGAGCAAAAGCTCGGCCTCTTAGTCTATGCTCCCGCCATGAATGCAGAGACACCAAAACATGGCCTGCATAACAGCTCTAATTACGTCATCGCCAAAGGGCTCGACAAAATTTTGCAAAAGGTTCAATCCAATCCCAATTCAGATGATTCGAGGCTGTTTTTCAAAGATTTCAATGCCCTCAAACTCCTCCTCCAACAAAATGGCATGTTTGGCTACCCCGGCAGCACACTTGCAACCAGTGATCTTTCTGGCCACTTCATCTTTGAAGGAGAAGATTATTATCTACCCGTTCTCAGTGCAACTCGCGAAGATTTTTCCGTAAACGGAACCAAGCGCTTTGCCCTTCTCGAATTCACCAATGTCGAACAACGACTCCTCACACAGAACAAAATCGACAATCGGATCCATGAAGATCTCTTGAAGTCGCGTGACGATCACCGTGCGGCTCTCGTTGGACAGAGTGGAAGCAGCGCTTTTGATGTACCCAAACCGACGAAAAGTGCCTTGTGGAGTAATTTGAAGCTGAGCTGCAAAAAGTATTTCCGTGGGGATGAGCGGAAAGTCCTCCATTGGGGTCTCGACCTGTCCGGCGGAAAAACCGTCCAAATTGAACTGCGTGACCAAAACAATCAACAAGTGACCGGTGATGAAGAGCTCAACCAGGGAATCAATGAGCTCTACGAGCGGGTCAATAAAATGGGCGTTTCTGAAGTGAGCATCCGCAGAGAAGGAAACCTCATCACCTTAGACTTCCCCGGATCCCAGGAACTCTCAGCAAGTGAACTGATCAAAGCCTCGACGATGTACTTCCACATCGTCAACGAAAAATTCAACGAGCGCAATCCCACCACAGCAGAAGCTTCCAATCAATTCTTGCAAGACATCTGGAATGAAGCCGTCGTTACCGGCTGCAAAAGCTCTGAAGAGCTCAATCAGATCGCTTGGCGACACATGCATGGAGACTCTTTTGACCCTGACGTATTGCAACCACGAAGCGCTGCAGCAAGAACCCTTCATGAAAACGGCCTTCGCCTTGCCAGCTCCCAAGATCATTCAGGCAGCAACCTCTTTAATGATGCGATTTCCATGATTGCCCTCCAGCGTGGAGAAGATTTCACGCAGTGGCAAGGAAAAACACACCCTCTCGTGATCGTCTTCCGCAACTTCGCCGTTGAAGGTGCAAACCTTAAGAATGTGCAAGCGGGCTATGATCAGAATAAAGGCAATTTCCTCAATTTTGAAATCAAAGGAAAAGAGACACTCAATACAGGTGAAAAGATCCGTCCCCGTGAAGACCTCTACGCGTGGACTTCTCAGTTTTCCAAAGATAAGATTGCAGGAACTCCTAATGCAGGATTCTCAAGCGGTGAGGGATGGCGGATGGCCGTTCTTCTCAATGGGAGCATCATCACCTCCCCCACTTTGAACTACCCCATTAAGGAGGGCGGCGTTATTGAAGGAGGCTTTTCCCAACGCGAAGTCAACCAACTCGAAGCAGACTTGAAAGCAGGGTCCCTCTCCTTTACACCACGGATTCTCTCAGAGAAAAACGTCAGTCCAGAAATAGGCGCCCAGGAACGCAATTTTGGAGTCCTTGCCACCATCATCGCTCTCGTCCTCGTCGTCCTTTGCATGGTTGCTTACTACCGTTTTGGTGGTATGATTGCTTCTGTTGCTGTCATCGTCAATTTGCTCATCATGTGGGCAACGCTGCAGAATCTCGGAGCAACCCTTACCCTCGCTACCATTGCAGGAGGAATTCTGACCCTAGGTATGGCGGTCGACGCAAATGTTCTCGTCTTCGAGAGGATCCGAGAAGAATTCAATACATCGGGACGTATCGCCTCCGCGATTCACACCGGTTATCGCAAAGCGTTTTCCGCTATTGTGGACTCCAATGTGACCACAATCATTGCGGCGCTCGTTTTGCTCCAATTTGATTCAGGCCCAATCAAAGGTTTTGCCATCACACTCATCATCGGGATCGCCTCATCCATGTTTACCGCTCTGTTCATGACCCGCTATTTCTTTGAAAGATGGGTGAAAAATCCCAAGCATACCAAGCTTAAAATGGCCCAATTCATCAAAGCAAGCAAGTTCAACTTCATGAAATATTCCAAAGTCGCTTTTCTTGCTTCCGCCGTAGTGCTCCTTCTAGGAGGATACCTCTTCGTCCAACAAAGACACACTATTATGGGAATGGATTTTACAGGTGGATATTCTCTCAACCTAGAGATGGAGCCCAAAGCAAACACCGATTACCGTGACATCGTCGAAAAAGCTCTCCTTGCAGCAGGTGCAACCTCGCAAGATTTCCAAGTACGGCAACTCACACCAGAAAACCACATCCGCCTCTTCCTTGCAAAAGGGATGCAACAAGAGCATAAACCCTTCTTCAAAATGCCCTTGCAAAATGACCTGCAGGAATACACTTATGATTATGAGAATAATCCCCGAATTTCTTGGGTCGTAGACAGTCTGCAAAAAGGAGGAGTCCTCCTCTCCGCTGATTCCTTGCAAACATTAGATCAGAATTGGAATGAGATTAGCGGCCAGCTCTCCGACTCCATGCGCAACAGCGCCCTTACAGGCCTTGCCTTTGCGATCCTCTGTATTCTGGTCTACATCACCATTCGCTTCGAATTCAAATATGCCATTTCCGCAACCCTTTGTTTGGCCCATGATATTGTCATCACCCTAGCAGTCCTTGCCGGTCTCAGCTTCCTTGGCCTTCCACTCCAAATTGACCTCAATACAGTGGCAGCCCTGATGACCATCGTGGGATATTCTCTCAATGATACAATCATCGTCTTTGATCGAATTCGGGAAGATGTCCGATTGATGCGTAAATCATCTTTCCTAGAAATCATCAATCATGCATTAAATGTTACTTTGAGTCGCACCGTCATGACCTCATGCACCACCATGCTCGTATTACTCCCACTCATCCTTCTCGGTGGTAGCACAATTTTCGCCTTTTCACTCGTCATGATCATCGGTGTTGTTTTGGGGACACTGTCCTCGCTGTTTATTGCCGCGCCCATGCTCCACCTCTTCCATGTGCGCCAATTAGCAAAAGAAAAAACAACACCACAAGTCGTGCGTCAATAAAAAAGTTTTTTATAAACAAAAGAGGAAAACACCATTGCAAAATAACCGAATGACTCCTAATTCACTAGGTACTGTTTTTGCAATATGGAATCAGAAAGGCAATGGGATTTCTTCGAGGTACAATAAACCATGCATCAAACATCAACACAGGATGATGAAGCCCTATGGATATATCCCCAGGTAGAATCCCAGTGGAATAAAACGATTATTGATGAGCTGAGCATTCATCCTGTTACCGCACAGGTGCTTGTTTCTCGTGGTTTTACCAATTTCGATCAAATTCACGATTATCTGTACGCAAAACTTCCCAATCTCCTAGACCCCAACCTCTTTCCAGAAATGGACAAAGCAGTCGACCGGGTCCTCCTAGCCCTCAAAAATAAAGAAACCATCCTCATTTACGGAGATAATGATGTAGATGGAATCACTGGAGCTACCCTTCTCACCGAATTTCTCAATTACATTGGGTGCAAAGCCCTCGCCTATATTCCCAACCGCACATCGCTCAGCCAAAGCCTCATGATAGATGCTTTGGAATACGCCTCCAAGCACAACTGCACCCTTCTCATTACCGTCGACTGTGGCATTACAGCAGCGGAAGAGATTGAGCAAGCGGTAAAAAAGGGAGTCGAAGTCATCGTCACAGATCACCACGAACCCACCGACCAACTCCCCCACTGCTCTGCAACCCTCAACCCAAAGTTAAAGGGAAGCACTTATCCGAATCGTGACCTAACAGGTGTCGGCGTCGCCTTTAAACTTGCCCATGGGATCACCAACACCTTGATCACCAGTGGAGAAATGAGCCCAAGCAAAATCGATTTGAAGCGCTATCTCGATCTCGTCGCTTTAGGCACCATTGCCGATATGGGATCCTTACTCGGTGAAAACCGGATCCTCGTCCGCTACGGCCTGCGCCAAATGCGTCTAGGCCAACGGATAGGCCTCAAAAAACTCTTTATCGTCTGCGAAGTCAACCCCACCGAAGTGACAACCCTCGACATCGCCTCAAAATTGGCTCCTCGTCTCAACAGTTTGGGACGAATCGCAGATCCCAACAAAGGCGTTGAGCTCCTCCTCAAAGAAGACGCTGACGAAGCAGAAATTTTGGCCACTGAGCTAGACCTCAATAATATTGAAAGGCAAAAGATCGAGAGAAAAGATTCCGAAGATGTAGAAAATTACATCGAAAAAAATCCCCAGATTTTTAAACACCGGGCCATTCTCCTTTACTCGAACAAATGGCATCCTGGCATCATCCCCATTATCACTGCTCGCATCGCCAAACAGTACAACCGCCCTACCGTCATCATCGCCATTGACCAAGGACTGGGCAAAGGATCTATCCGTACCATCCCCGAATTTCCCATCCTTCCGGTCCTCAGAGAAAATGCTGACCTCTTAGAAAATTTTGGGGGACATGACTTTGCCGCTGGCCTCACAATCAAGCACGAAAACATCGAGGCCTTCCGTCGCCGCTTCATCTCATCTGCTGATAAAATCCTCGGAGAGCAAGACATCCAATCCAAACTCCAACTTGATGCGAAGATCGACTTTGGCGAACTCACTTTTGATTTCATGGAGTCGCTCAATCTCCTTGAGCCCTTTGGAAATGAGAATCCCCCACCGATCTTCTACGCCGATGCTCATCAGACCTGGCCTCCAAAAATTGTGGGGAAATCCCACCTCAAATTCTATCTAGAACAAAAAGAACGGATGCTCGAGGGCATAGCCTTCAATATGGCTCATCGCCGCCCTCAACTCCTCAGAAAAAATCTTCTCTTACGGGTTGCCTTCACCCCACAAATCAACACCTTCCTCAACAAATCAAGCATCCAATTACAGATCCGCGACTTCAAAGTGTTGGAAGACTAAAATCTTTTTTTTCTCATGCATGGCGTTGTTCTCTCGCGCAATGAGAGAACAGCGTTATTTTATGTTGAAAGAAAAATGTAATAACCAATACCCTTTCTGAAAAAAAGGAGGATCCGTATGAGAGCAACGCAATTATTAACCCAGCCAGCCGAATTTTGCTGGAGGGAAATAATCACCCGTTCATCTGATGAAAAAAATAAACTAAATACTAGGATGCAAAAAGTATCTTTTGCTTTCTATCTAATAGGATTAGCTTTTTCCACTCCATTCTTCCTTACAGGAAGGGCTATTGAAGTAATCAGGGGCTATCCAAAAAAACAAGAGGATAGTTCCAGCAGCTCAAGCTCCTCCTCCTCCTCGCCGCCCCCCTCCTCGCCAATGATTACGAGCATTCTCACTAGGCGTATCAGCACTCCCAGTGATCCGGAGTTAAATGCATTAATCAGATTTTCCAACACCCCCTCTTGGGGATCATATTCAACTTTACCCAGTGAAATTCGATATCTGATTGCTGGCAGATATTATTATCATAATTGGGGTTGGAGTTTGCTTACAAAATTTCAGATATTAGAAAAATTCGAAAAAGATTTCTCTACGGGTCAGAGTCTTTCGCGAGGGAAAAAAGCCATTCAAGAGGCCATCGAAATTCATAAAAAGATCTCATTTTTGATCCATTTGAAAAAGCAGCCAATAAAAAACAAAAAAGAGATTCTTGCACACGAGGACGTTGCTACGTTACATCAAATTCAATATTATATCGGCAGAGAAAAGAAAGTGAAGGAAAAATCCATGGCCATTCAATTAGGTCAAAGTACATTACAAAACGAACACGAAAATTCAGTAATAGACGCAGCTATAACTACAATGCGTTTTTACTTAAAAAATGCTTATCCGCATGATTATTATGCTCCTTGAGGGCAGGGAAATAAAAGATTTTCTTTGTTATTAATGAAGTAAGAAATAAAATGTATAAAATCAAAAGTCAGAGATTTGGTTCGCTAGTCTTAGACTTGGAGCATGAAGTCGGGGCTAGTACTCAGGAGGCTAGACAAAATAAAGTTTAAATTCATGTGTTGTTAGGGCTGATGGTATAGTTCCATTCTCCATGAAAATCTGAGGGAGTTATGTT
>QIGB01000033.1 GCA_003228815.1 Chlamydiota bacterium
AAATCTAGCGGACAAGCTTTGGCAAATTTGCGATTCTTGAACTTTCTTGGGTATAGAAAGGAGCCACTTCCAAATCCTTCCCTGCCCTTCAGGGTGGGGCTCATCGATTTTTTTCTTGAAGAGGAACTTTTGTGCATTTTGCTGAAGTAAGACAAAGGCTTTGGCAAAAACCGATTTTTGCAGAGCCTTGTTTGTCATTATCCCTCGTTTTTTTTCGAGAATGTCAAGCGGCTTTACATTCTTTGGGCAATCGCTCAATTCCTCAATGGAAATGAGATTGCGCTCCTTGCTCAGAAGGCAATATTTTTGATTATGGATAGAGAGGAAAAATTTTATGCCCATGGCAAGCCATTTTAGCGGATTCGTTGTTTTTCGAAAATCGAATCTTTGGTATAATGGCTGATAATTATGATTATCCTGCTAGCTAAAATTATCCATTGGGTATTTCTACTCTATACGATTTTCTTGCTCGTGCGGATTGTGGGCTCTTGGTTTCCAAAATATTCCTATCATCCGATAATGCGATTTGCTAAGTTTTATACCGATCCCTACCTCAATATCTTTCGTCGCTTGATTCCCCCGATTGGAGGAACGCTTGATTTAAGCCCAATGATTGCTTTTTTTGTCCTACAATTTCTTGAAAAAATGGTCTTAAGGTTTTTAAGTGCCTTGTTGTAAAGATTTTCACGTTGACCCGTTAGAAAAGGGAGTAAGGATGCTAGAATTGCATGCAATTATTCATGGAAGAGTACAAGCGATAGGATTTCGAACAACTGCACGATCATTTGCTGAGCAGATGGATCTCAAGGGGATTGTCCGAAATAAATTGGATGGAAGTGTTGAAATCATTGCGCAAGGGACAAAAGAGCACTTGGAAAAATTTGTCGACAAGCTGAAAACGGCTTTCAATGGCGATTACATCGAAGAAATCGAAATCTCATATGTCGAGCCAAAAGCTTCCTATGAGGGATTTTCCATCGCATTTTAAAAATTCTTGTAATTCCTCGATGAATTACAGACGGTCTTCAAAAATTTTTCGCAGCCGTTCAATTTCTTTTTTGCTTTCGCAGTAGCTTGGCTCTACAGGAGATCTCTTTGTGTTTTTCTTGATCACAAAGGCAATGAAATCATCTATAGATAGAATCTCTGTGCCGATGTGTCGACATTGGTGAGCAAGGCCACTATCAGAGGTGACTACGGTGATGGTTCTGGGGCTTTTCCTTTGCTCCACCAATTCTATGATGTAGGTATCCGCTGTTTGTCCTTTTGGAGCATAGATCACTTCCAGGTGCGAAAGTATTGCACATTGAGGAAATTCTCGCATTTGCTCAGCGCTGTCGAACACGATCGCAACGCGACCCTTAAAAGGGGTGAGCTTTTCGTTGAGAACATGAATGAGCGATTCTCGACGTTCTTCAAGGGGGCTTTTCTTGGACCCGTCTATCCGAAATAAAAAATTGTAGCCATCAATGAGATAGTACACTGCTGTCTAAATGGATGAGGATTTTATCAATAGCTTTGCGTCGATGAGAAATGCGATTTTTGACTTCTTCTTCGAGCTGGGCAAAGGTTTTGTTGTAATCATGTTTTTTGAAGAGGCTGTCATAGCCAAATCCTTGGCCTCCTCGCTCTTCTTCGATGATGGTGCCTTCACAGCGGGCACTCACGCATTTCTCCAGTCCTTCAGGGGTTGCAGCGGCGAGACAACATTCGAAAAAACCATCGCGGTCTTCTCCTTTGAGATCTTTCATCGCCTCGAGGAGTTTCTTTCGGTTGTCTTTGTCTGTTGCATTTTCTCCACTATAGCGGGCTGAGAGGACTCCAGGCGCCGCTCCAAGAGCTGGAATGACAAGCCCTGAGTCATCGGCAATCACCCATGCTTGCAAGGCTGTAGCTGCATGAGTCGCTTTCAAAATGGCATTTTCTTCAAAGGTTGTTCCTGTCTCACCAGGTGGTTCATAATCGGGGAAATCGATCAGTGAAAAGAGATCCCATTTGGTTTGACCTTTGAGCATAGATCGGATTTCTCGAATCTTATGAACGTTTTTGCTGGCTATGATGAGTTTCATGAAGAGCCTCTTACATTTTTGTGAAAACTGAAAATATCACTTTAACGCCGAAACTGTAAAGCTTATAAAGCACAACGGATGTTTTCGATGGTGTGCTTTTTGTTTTGCAATTCAATGGTATCGCCTTTTTTCAGTCCGACCATTGATTTTGCGAGCTTCGATTGGAATGAAAGGATGTTGTTGTCGATATCGGTATCCCAAGGGCCGAGAAAAGTGTAGGATATGGCTTTTCCATCTTCATCCTTGCAATCGACTATGGTTCCGACGCCAACTTCGCTGGTGTCGATTTCTTCTTTTACTAAAATGCGCGCGTTATTGAGCTGATCTGAGAGGAATTTGAGTTCTGTTTGTAGGCGGTCTCTTTTTTCGAGAGCAGCTTTGAACTCGGCATTTTCTCGCAAATCTCCATGGGCTCTGGCTACTTCGATTTCTTTTGCATTTTCTACGGTTTCGACTGTGCCGATTTGTTCAATTCGTTTCTGTAGGGTGAGGTACCCTTCTTTTGTGGTCCAAATGACTTCTTCTTCGTCGTCTTCCAATTCTTTCTCTTTTTTAGAAAGGGAAGGATGAACGACTGCAGCGAGGGAATGAAAGATTTTGATGTCATGGTCAGATAAAGAATGGCATTTTGTCACAAGAAGTAAGAACTCCTGGACATCGGTAATGCTGGCTAATTTCATGATTTTACGGACGATGGCATAGCGTCCTGTGGAAAAAATGCCGTGCATTTTTTTGATGAGGTCTCGTCTTTCTCCTTTTTGCTCGAGGAAACTCAAGAGGATGAGAAAGGCTTCAAAAAAGCGGGACTTTCCTTCGTCATCGCTCAATGGAAGGCTTGAATCAGTCATGATTTTTTGGAAGTACCAGATCACAAGATCGGGATATTGTTGAGGATAAGCACTCAATTCGAGAAGCTTTTTTTTTAGGTCTTCTTTTGCTTCTGATTTGATGAGTTCTCCGATGACGTAATCGCGAAGGGAACTGTGTTCGACGGTAAGGAGGAGTTTTAAGAAGAGATTTTGCCAATCTTCGCGGATTTTTCGAGTGGCCATGAGGGTTTTCTTTTTGAACGATTGGATCGAGATCTCGGAAAGGATTTTTTCAATGGATTCTGTTTTTTTGAGTAACTCGGTAATAGGAGGATAGTCTTTTTCTCCGCTTAAATCTTGTAAAAAGAAATGGACTTGCAACTCTTGTGCTTCGGTGATTTCTTGGAATGAGAGGAGTTCTTTTAATTTTCCAATCAGAGAATCTTTGAAGGTTGCATTTTTGAGGGTGTCGGAGAAATCTTTTAGAAAGCTGTAAATCATTTGAATGAGGCTATCGGCATCGGGTTTGCTTTCAAGAGCTTTTTGTAGGCGCTCTTCATGGGAGACTTCTTCTTTCAATAGACGAAAAGGGCGTTTGAGATCAGAAGGAGATTCAATGTGGGTATCTTTTTTGATTTTATTGCGAGTATTTTGCCACCAACGATTCCATTCTTTTTCTGGGATGACAAGTTCGCAAAGCTCATCCTTGATTTCGAGGGCGGTTTTAGGCCCAAGATCATTGAGAAGCAGACGAATCACATGGACAGGATTTTTCTTGGCCTTTTCTTCGAGTGCATCGGGATTGCCGAACCGTTCTGCCAAAAAATGGTCTTCGGGGATAGGAATGAGAGTGGTAAAGGCATTTTTAAAGGACATCTCTTTGCGACCTGGAACGTAGTCAAATTCCATGCTAAGCTGTTCGCGAAGCATAGAGACGTCAATGATTTCACCAACACCCCAGCCAGCTGTGTGAAAGACAAAATTATTTTTTTTCATGTGATTGAGAAGGAGATATTGGCTAATGGATCCTTTAAAACTATTCCCTCCTCCGCGGAGACCGATGAGGCGCATTTTTTCTGCAAAATCTTTTTCCTCACCAAATTTTTCTGTGAGATGTTGAATAGTGAGCTGACGCAAAGTAGGGTTTTCGGTGATCTCGAGATCGACAATGAGGCGCAGGATCTCATCAGAAAGAGGACCTTTTTCAATTTTTTCCCATAATGGCAGCGCTCTTTCGACATGGCGACCTATATATTCAACGAGTTCAGATTTTTTTACAGCTTCAAGAATATTACGAAAATCTTGCTGATCCACTTCATCTGAAGAGGTGTATTCTTCCCAGAGGCGCATGATAGCTGGCGAATCATGATTTTCTATTGCTTTTTCAAAGTCGACTAAATACCCCATTTGATTTGAATTCTCCTGAATTGTGCTCATATGAAATTATTTCTCCCGCGTACCTGTCGAGTATAGCTCTTCTCTCAATTATTTTCAATAAATCCTGAGATTGAAAAAAAGAAAAATACCCTTTACTTTGAGATCCATTGACTCGTGACTGGAAATGAAATTTTTCCTATACTTAAACAAAATAAAAAATTGGGAATTTGACAAAGAGGTTCCACCGCTTTTTCAGATAAGAAGAGCTGCAGTGTTCATAGACACGGAGCGAGGAGTAGATGAAAAAGCAGTGGAAAAACCGATGCAGTCAAAAATCAATTCCTTATTTTGTTTGAGTGTATTATTTTTTCTTTCGATTTCTTCTATCGGTTTGGCAGAAGATGGTCGTTGTCTCTTTCGCGATCTAGTGCTTGTGGAGGAAATCGATCGTGATCTTCATGACGAGCTTCCTTTCTATTATAATTTTTCCTTTGTAGGCGGTTATTTCAATATGCCTTCCGCACGCTTTCCCAAATCAGGGGATATTGCTTTTGGAGCCTCCTCAGTTCCCCCTTATTCTGTTTTTGGAGCGAATTTCGCTGTTTTTCATCGAATCGAACTCTCAGCCAATTACCGCGTTTTCCGTGGGGTTGAGGAATCTAACTTTGGACGGGAAGGTTTTGGGGATGATGCTGATCGGATTGGCAATGTCAAATTTGGGATTCTAATGCCAGAGGATGGATTTCCTCATTTCCCTTCCATTGCCTATGGCTTAGATGATTTTATCGGAACAAAGCGCTTTAGTTCACAGTATTTCGTCGCAACCAAAACTTGGCGAAAGTACAATTTTGAACTTTCTCTTGGTTATGGTCGTGGACGGATCAAAGGGCTTTTTGGTGGAGCTGCTTGGACTCCTTTTCGGTGCGCAGGGATTCCATTTCTCAAGGATCTCTCTCTTCTCGTGGAATATGATGCGAATAACTACAAAAAACATCAGACGGAACATTTTAAAGGACGGAGTGTTTCTTCTCGTGTGAATGGGGGGCTTGCCTATCTCTTGGGAGATACATTGCAGCTCAATATTGGCTCTGTGCGAGGAGAAAAATTAGGGGGCTCGGCATCGATCCGCTTTCCCCTTGGATCGACAGAGGGGATTCTCCCAAAGGTGGATGATCCTTGTCCGTATACTTCTCCTATTGATATCGAGCCAATTGGTTTGATTCGCCCAGAAAGAGAGTTTGTTTGTGATCTTGCCTGTAGTTTTGCTGACCAAGGACTCGATTTGTATGATGCCTATTTCATTTGTGATGCAACCCTCGACAAACAACTGTATCTGAAAGTGGTCAACAATCGGTATCGGGAAGAGACAGTTGTTAGAGAAAGAATACAAGATTTACTTGCTGCGCTTGTTCCCGCAAATATTTCGAGTGTCAAAGTGGTGATTGAAGCAGATGGGGTGGAAAGTCACAGCTATTGTTTTCGGGTAAGCGATCTTTTTGCTCTTCGCGAGTGTTGTATGAGCAACTGGGAATTGGAAACGCTTTCCCCGATGAAGGAGGTGGGATGTTCGCTCGATCCTTATGAAACCCGCCTTCTCTTTCAAAGGCAGCGAGAGGTGTGGACCCTCACAATGCGGCCTCGTGTGATTTCCTTTTTTGGATCTACAACGGGAAAATTTAAATACAGTGTGGGCCTCCTTGGCGCCTTCGAGGGGTTTTTGCCAGGAGGGATGATTTATCGATTGCAAGGCTCTTATTCTGCTTATTCCAGTATGCATGGTCTCACCAATAGAGATCGGCTCAATCCCTCGCGACTTCCCCATGTTCGCACCGATGCGGTCAAGTACTATCAGGGTGGGAGAGTCCGGTTGGAGGAATTCTTTTTGCAGCGCTCGTGGAATGCAGGGCGAGGATGGTTTTTTCGCCTAGCAGGCGGCTATTTCGAGCCTGCATATGGCGGTGGCACTGCTGAACTTTT
Organism: Chlamydiota bacterium; assembly: GCA_003228815.1. Classification (GTDB taxonomy): domain Bacteria; phylum Chlamydiota; class Chlamydiia; order Chlamydiales; family Rhabdochlamydiaceae; genus Sacchariniichlamydia. Next base: position 6,233 of record QIGB01000033.1, read on the forward strand.
GCATTACCCTGTCCAATCAAATTGGGCTGTAGGTGCAGAAGTCGCGACAGTTTGGAAGAGAAAGTTTTCTGGTCTTGGCTTTACAAATAAGGTGTTTCGTTTCAATTCAAGGAATGAAGAGATCAGAGAAGACTTTTTTGGTCTCCAATATTTTTTCAATCTTCACTATGACTTCAAGCCCCTCGATTTGCTTTTTACAATCAAAGCAGGACAATTTTTGGCAAAAGATAAGGGAGCACGAATTGAAGTGACTCGTTATTTCCCAAGTGGTGCTCGATTTTCTCTTTGGATGACTGCGACAAATGGAAAAGACAAAGTCAATGGGCGCAATTATTTTGACAAGGGCTTTGCCTTTCATGTTCCTTTCGATATTTTTCTCAAGAAAAGTAGCCGCACTTTTTTGACTGAGGCCATGTCGGCGTGGCTTCGTGATGTGGGCGCGTTTGTCATTGCTGGCAAGCCTCTGTATCCTACCTTATACGAAGAAAGATATGATTGACTCCATTACCTATGATATGTCACGCTTGAAGATGTTGATATTGAGGAAATTCCATGATTGAAGACTATGAAGATTTCACGCCGCAGCAAGCAAAAATTTTAAATCGATATGTCACAAATACGACGAGCAATATCTTTTGTTTGCGCAATCTTCCTGAAGTGATCAAGGGGGCTCTTTTTTCTCGCTATTCCCGTTCTAGTTTGGGCCTTCGCTCGCTTCTTTTGAAAGAGTTCATCATGAGCGAAGAGACGGCATTCAATGCCATTGCTGGTGTGGCTATGAAAACCGAGGATGGAGAACATGAGATCGAAGACCAGATCATGGCAATCAAGAAGGCTCAGAATTTTTACGATCGCATTCTCGATGGGTTTGGCGATGATTCCATTGGAGAATTGGGTGGGGCTCATTTAGCGCTCGAGAACATTTCGCTGCTTGCTGCAAAAATCGTCGAGGATTGCCGCATTGGAGGATCTCCACTCGAAAAATCGACTCGCTATATCTATTTTGATCAGAAACTGGGAGGAGAATATCTTTTTTATCGCGAGCCAATTTTAATGACCTCGGCACATCGCGATCTCTATATCCAAATATGCAATCACCTGTTCAAAACATATTCTGAGCTCATTCCCAAGTTGACAGAGGTGATGGAGAAAAAATTCCCTAAAGAACACGATGTTTCAGATGTGGCTTTTACGGCGGCGATCCGTGCAAAGGTCCTCGATTGCTTGCGAGGCCTTCTCCCCACAAGCGCTCTTACGAATATGGGCATGTTTGGTAATGGTCGTTTTTTTGAAACCATGATCCAAAAGCTCAACTCTCACAATTTGGCAGAAATGCAAGAGACAGGCAAAAAAGCCTATCAGGAACTATCGAAAGTGATGCCCTCTTTTGTCCGGCGCGGTGAGACCAATAATAAATACCAGCAGACCTTTACCCAATTTACGGAACAACTCAATGCTGAGCTGAAATCTCTTTCCGATGAGTGCAGCGAAAATATCCCTTCCATGCGCAGTCCGGGTGTCCGTCTGATTGCGTATGATTCTGAGAGCCCCATCAAAGTGGGTGCAGCACTCTTGTTTGGTCAATCTCAATCAGGATTGATGGAACTTCAGGAATATTGTCGAAGTCTTTCTGAGGAGCAATTGGCGAGAATTCTCGAAGCGGGAGCCAATTTCCGCGAAAATAGGCGACATAAGTCTCCAAGGGCGTTAGAACATTCCTTTTTCACCTTTGAAATCGTCGCCGATTTTGGTGTTTATCGTGATCTACAAAGACATCGGATGCTCACGCAAGAGAGGCAATTTCTTACATGTGATTATGGCTACTATGTCCCTAGTGAAATCCGCGATACAGAAATGGAAAAAGTCTATTGCGATGCCATGGAAACTGCAAAAAGTGCTTATGATCAAATTGCTCCTGAACTTCCAGAGGAAGCCCAGTACATCGTTCCGCAAGGGTACAATATCCACTGGTATTTTCACGTGAACTTACGCGCTCTTCAATGGCTTTGTGAACTGCGCTCTGGTGCAGCGGGACATTCTGGATATCGCTTCATTGCACAAGAAATGGCCAAGCAAGTTTCTCAAGTTCTTCCCGGATTTGAGCGCTATTTTAAATTCGTCGATTACGAAGGATACGAACTCGGAAGACTAGGGCAAGAGATCCGCATTGTTGAGAAGATGCAAACGAGGAAAGGCAATGAATAAAAAGCACGGAAGTGTTTTTGGCGGGATGCTCCTCCTTGCGGGAAGTTGTATTGGTGCTGGGATGCTCGGTCTTCCTATCATGACCGGACTTTCTGGCTTTTATCCCTCGCTTATTGCTTTTTTTGGGGCATGGGCATTCATGACGTTGACAGCGCTGCTTCTTGTGGAGACCAATGGCTGTTTTTCCAAGAGAGTGAATTTCATCACCATGGTGGGCCGTACTTTAGGCAAAAAAGGAAAATTTTTCTGCTGGATCCTCTATTTATTTCTCTTTTATTCCCTTTTACTTGCCTATATTGCCGGGATTGGGTCTCTCACGCAAAAAATTGCACAGCAATTTTTCGGCGTTATGATTCCTGATTGGGGGGGAAGTCTTTTTTTTGTGATTTTATTCGGCTGGGTTGTCTACCTGGGAACAAGACCTGTGGATTTGTGGAATCGGGTCCTTATGGTCGGAAAAATCGCCTCCTTTCTCGGTCTCGTATTTTGGGGTGCGCGGCATGTTCAAGCTGATTTGCTCTCCCATTCAGCTCCTGAATACGCCCTATATGCCTTACCCATTTTAGTCATCGCCTTTGGCTTTCACAATATGATCCCCAGTGTAACCGACTACTTGCAAAATGATTTAAAGCGGGTGCGGAGGAGTATCATCTTGGGTGGGCTATTTGCCCTTGTCATCTATTTGGTTTGGCAAGTGATCATTCTTGGCATTGTTCCTATGGGAGGAGATTCAGGAATCATTGCCAGCTATAAAAAAGGAGATGAGGCGACCCAAGCCCTCATCGGCTTTTTAAAAGCGAATTGGATCAGCTATTTCGCCACATTCATGGCCTTTTTTGCGATTCTAACTTCATTCCTTGCTCAGGCACTCAGCCTTTCCCATTTTTTAGCCGATGGTTTAAAAGTGAGCTACAAACGGCATGAAGAAGTATGGCTTGTCGTTCTCACGCTTTTGCCTCCGCTTTTTCTTGCCATTCTCTATCCGAACATTTTCTTAAAAGCACTCAATTTTGCTGGAGGGATTTGTGCTGTTCTTCTCTTTGGCATCATGCCCGTCTTGATGGTTTGGAAAGGAAGATATAAATCAGAAATGCAGACAAACTACCGGGTATTTGGGGGAAAAGCCTTGCTTGTCGTTTTATTCCTCCTCGCCATTTTTGTGATGTTCTTTCAGCTCTCCAATATGTTTGACGCACCCTATATCCCCAAAATCTAAAGGAACATATGAAAACATTACTCAAAAATCCCCTTCTTGGAGCTGTTCTCCTCATTGCAGGAACGACACTTGGCGTAGGGATGCTTGCCTTTCCGACCGTCACGGCTTTTGGTGGATTTGTTCCTTCCGTTGTCCTCTTTATTCTCATTTGGCTGCTCATGCTCTCCTCTTCTTTTTTCTTCCTTGATGCCAACTTATCCGTCAAAGGAGAAAGCAACATGATCACCATGGCTAAGCAAAACCTCGGCACATGGGGGAAAGTTCTTAGCTGGATTGTTTATCTTCTCCTTCTCTATTCGCTCACTGCTGTATTTATTGTAGGATCTAAACCCCTGTTTGTGGATACGATACGCGATTTATCGGGATATACCATTCCTTCCTGGCTTGCTCCTTTTTCCCTCCCCGTTCTTTTTGGGGGATTTATTTATGCGGGGACAAGGGGTGTTGATCTCATCAATCGACTGCTCATGATTGGTCTAATCATCTCTTACGTTTTACTTGTTTTTTTTGTCCCAGAGCAAGTTGACGTTGAAAGGCTGAGCCATATCGATTTTCCCGCTATTGGATTTGCGATTCCCGTCGTGATCACCGCCTTTGGATATCATATCGTCATTCCCAGCTTAGCAACCTATTTAAATCGCGATCGCGCATTGCTCCGTCGAGCGATTCTCATTGGAAGCTGTGTTCCGATTCTTGTGTATTTATTTTGGGAAGTGCTCGTCCTTGGAGTTGTCCCACTTGAAATGCTTACCAATGCCTTCCAACAAGGAGATGTCGCGACACAGCCCCTTGCACAAGTATTGCAAAATCCTTGGATTAGTCTTGCAGCAAAATTCTTTGCTTTTTTTGCGATTGTCACGACTTTTCTTGGAGTTACTTTGAGCCTTTCTGACTTTCTAAGAGATGGAATGAAAATTAAGCGGACTCATGGAGGTCGTATCTTAGCGATTCTTCTCACATTTGTTCCCCCTCTCATTTTTGTCTATTGGTATCCAAAAGGTTTTTATGTTGCTTTGGATTACGCAGGAGCTTTTGTTGCCATTTTACTCGTTTTTTTGCCTGCGGCAATGGTATGGAAACTCAAAAATTACAAAGGAACTTTAAAAAAACTATTTATCCTTCTTGTGATTTTTCTTTCTCTTTCTATTGTTGCCTTGGATATTCTTCAGGAATTTGGTAAACTACAGTATCTGATTTCAGAGTATTTACCAAAAAAATAAATGTTTATCCTAGAAACAGAATTTGACCCCACAGGCGACCAACCAGACGCTATCCATAAACTTGCGTCTGGCGTGGAAGAAGGGAAAAAAGCCCAAGTGCTCCTTGGCATCACAGGCTCTGGTAAAACCTTTACCATGGCCAATGTGATTGCAAAGGTGCAGCGCCCAGCACTTATTTTGGCGCATAATAAAACACTTGCTGCGCAGCTCTACCAGGAGTTCAAAAACTTTTTCCCCAACAACGCTGTCGAGTACTTTGTCTCCTACTACGACTACTACCAGCCCGAAGCCTATTTGCCTCGCACCGATACCTATATTGAAAAAGATCTTGCCATCAACGATCAGATCGACCGGATGCGACTGTCTGCGACACGCTCGCTGATTGAGCGCGAAGACGTCATTATTGTCGCCTCTGTCTCTTGCATCTACGGCCTAGGTCTTCCCGAATACTACAGCAAGATGCAACTCAAAATACAGGTAGGGCAAGAGGCGCGACGTGATGAAATTCTCCTCCACCTCGTTGAAATGCACTACAAGAGGGGAGACTTCGACCTTGCGCGCGCGACCTTTCGAGCTCGGGGCGATGTTTTGGAAGTGATGCCTGCCTATGAAGAAAATCTCGCCTACCGGATTGAATTTTTTGGGGATGAGATTGATCGGATCAGCGAGATCGATCCCTTGACTGGAAAAGTGCGCGAGCGGCTCGACAAAATCAGCATCTTTCCTGGTTCCCACCACGTCACTCCTGAAAGTGTTCGCCTTATTGCCATCGAAACCATCAAAGAAGAACTCAAAGAACGAATCTCCTTTTTTGAAAAAGAAGAGAGGCTCATCGAACGCCAGAGAATCAAAGAGCGGACCACTTACGACCTCGAGATGATCCAAGAAGTGGGTTTTTGCAAAGGGATCGAGAACTATTCACGTCATTTTTCTAAGAGAAAACCCGGTGATCCTCCCCCATGCCTTCTCGATTATTTCCCCGAAAATTTCTTGATCTTTATCGACGAATCCCACCAGAGCCTGCCCCAAGTGCATGCCATGCACAACGGGGATCGTGCACGGAAAAATTCCCTCGTAGAATTTGGGTTTCGACTCCCTTCCGCCTATGACAACCGTCCCCTCAAGTTCGAAGAGTTTTATCGACGGATGAAACAGGTCATTTATGTCTCGGCGACCCCCGGTCCTTGGGAAGTGCAAGAGGCCCAAGGAGAGATCATCCAACAGATCATCCGACCCACCGGTCTTCTCGATCCCATCGTCACTGTAAAGCCAGCTTTCAATCAAGTTGATGATTGCCTAGAAGAGATACGGATCGAGACCGAAAAAGGAGGACGCGTGCTTGTCACCGTCCTCACAAAAAAACTCGCTGAAGACCTCACCCAATACCTCACAGAAATTGGGGTCAGAGCCAAATATCTCCACTCGGATATCGATACCCTCGAGCGAGTGCAAATCCTCAATGACTTGCGCAAAGGGCTTTTTGATGTCCTCGTTGGGATCAACCTTCTCCGTGAGGGACTCGATCTCCCTCAAGTGACCTTTGTCGCTATTCTTGATGCAGATAAAGAAGGATTTCTTCGAAGCCAGACTGCTCTCATTCAGACCTGTGGCCGGGCATCGCGCAATGCAAATGGTCGCGTGATCATGTATGCCGATAAGATGACCAAATCGATCCAAAATACTCTCGACATCACCAAACAGCGGCGGAGTTTGCAAGAAGAGCACAACAAAAAACATGGGATTACTCCCATGACTATTCGTCGTGAAAAAGTCGAAAACCTGTTCGAAACTTTTGAAGAAATTCAGCCCACTCCCCGCGCTGCTGAAGGCGAGGGGCCTTCTCATCTTTCTAAGGAAGATGTTGCCGAAAAGATCCGCGAACTTGAAATAGAGATGAAAAGAGCAGCCAAGGAGCTGCGCTTTGAAGATGCTGCACATTTTCGCGATGAACTGCAGCATTATAAAAAACTTGAACTATTAGAAGATAATTTATGAGCTATCCAAATGAAATCTTTGTAGAAAGATATCCTGATAACCTCTTTCGTATGTCTCGTCAGGAGGCGGTGCATGAACAAGTCGTGCAACTTTGTAGGTTATGGAATATTATCAGTAAAAAAACAGCTTCGATGGAAGATATAAGTCAAAGCATTGAAAATATTGAAGAAAATCTAAGGATAACTCAGGAAAAATTGGTTAATATGAGGTCTATTAATCCAGGTAGACTTGCAAGAGATATTCTCGAAGGAGAATTATTTGATAGAACCAGAATGTATGACGACAGGGAAATACAACTCACAGAAAAAATGACTATTTTGAAAGAAGGAGTCCCTGAATTGAGAAAAGTCCTCTATCCTGCACAACTTCGACAAAAATGCCAATTTTATGCTCTGCTATTGGTTGTGGCAGTGATTGCAGTTTGTGCTTTTCGGATATAAGGGTTAAATGGACTGACACGACCCTTCTCCTCCTATACCAGACTCGGCCACATCTTTGGAATTTCCATCGGCATCTTTTTCGCCTCAGCGCACTCTCTCGATCTTGCAAACTTCCCTAAGTTTGCGGCGATCTCCGTAATGCTACTGAGACGAAAAATCTCTCCGCCGAAATTCCAAATCTATCCCCGAGTCTGGTATAAATGAAATTTTTATAAACTACTCATTGACAAGGGGTGTTGATTTATAGTATCATTTGATGCTAATATATGATTAGAACAAGTGCCCAGCAAATTCGACCCACCAAGAGAGAAATCCATAATCGCCTGAAAGAAGCTCGGGAGATATTACGTTGTGGTAGGGGATTCTTTGCCAACGTACCAAAAATTGTCGGAGAGCTTACGGCTTTAGACATTGAAGATACCAATGAAATATGGGATTTGATTTTGGAATTGTTAGAAGAGCTGACTCTTGGTGATTACGATGGAGGACATCCACCACAAAAGAGTTATGAATCATCCATAGCTGACTGTGAGCTTTGGGCATTCACTTGGCATAGTGTATATTTAAAAAAAGAAATGTATTTAAAGTTTGCAACCAAAAAGGGTTGTTTTTACTACGTTTCTCTTCATGAGAGTAAGTTTCCAAAGGATGGAATAAAATGAACTGTTTGAAATGCGGCTGCAATAAATTTTTTAATCAACAAGTGCGCTTCCGACCTGAAGTGAAAGAACAGGTTGTTGAAGTTATTCTGCAAAGCAAGGTTTGTGAGAATTGCAAAACCCCGCTTGTGGATGCTCAACAAATGAATATTTTGCGAAGAGCGGCTGCGGACAAATATAGGGAATTAAATCAATTATTAACCTCTTCACAAATTATTGATTATCGAGAAAATCTTGGTATGTCCCAAGCTGCTTTTGCTCGATATTTAAGCGTTGGAGAAGCAAGTATTAAGAGATGGGAAACATATTACATACAGGATGCTAGTCAAGACGAGCATATTCGTATCAAATGTGATGAAGCCTGTGCAGAAACAAATTTTCTAGATGTTTATTGGAAGCGCCATAAAGAAGACGCTTTTAGTGGGAATAGAAAATTTAATTTGCAAATATTCAAGAACGTAGCTCTATATCTTGTTAAGCAAACAAGGGAGTCTATTATTTATTTAAATAAGCTTCATTTTTACACAGATTTTCTCCATTTCAAAAAATATGGAACAAGCATAACTGGGGCTCGGTATACACCATTAAAGTATGGACCCTGTCCAGATCAATATCGTACGATTTATTCTAGTTTTGTAAACAGGAGATATCTCAAGGAAAATGAGAATCATTCATATGAAGTGCTAATTGCTCCCGATCTTACAATTTTTGATGACTGCGAACAAGAAACTTTACAATATGTCTGCGACTTAGCAATATCCAAAGGCGTAAAAGAATTGTACAACCTTTCTCACGAAGAAAAAGGGTATGTTAATACAGCAGAATGTGCATTCATTGACTACAAATTTGCAGAAGACTTGCTCATCACTAAAATCTAATGTCTGGCCGGAGTTTCCCAATTCTTCATTTGGTTTGAATGTAAGGGATTGTGATAAAAATAAAATATTAGATTTGTTAAAATGTGTTACAACAATTAGCTAGTAGCTCCCATTGGACTTTCTTTTTCGGGATGATGAAAAAAATTGTTTTTTTTAGGATTGCTCATGACTCTGTTGCGGTTTTAGAAATTTTTCAAAGAAAGAAATAAGTTTTTTCCAAGAATCTTGGCACGCAGATCTATTTTCCTCTACAGTGCCGCCACCAGTAAACCAGATTTTATAGAGAGGATCAAAAATTACGTGAGCCGGTTGAGGAAGACTAGGCATAGTAATTCGATGGCCCGCCTTCGGATAGTACAAATGTTCCCAATATATTGGCGATTCATGTTTTCGAAGTCGTTCTTCTATCTGTGAAGAGTAAAGAGCCGATGGCCACACTTGGTCATCGCCTCCTGAAATCACCATAAGAGGGGCTTGAATTTTTTCAACAGGAATAGAGGCAGCATCAAACGCTTCTTTGTCTTTCATCCCTTCTAAATAGCTTTTTAACCAACTGGCTGGATGTGTTGAATTTTTCCCATCTCCTTCCAAAAAGTTTAGCCACATGCTTGAAGAAATCCTATCATCTTCTCCTATGCTTTTAATTTGAGCTTGGGGGGCAAAAGGAGCGAGAGGTTTGCCTTGATATGACCAAGCATTGGCCAAAAGATTATCTCCTTCTGCACCCGTAATCACGCTACTCGGAACAGCAGCTACGATTGCTTGAACAGATTCTGAAAACCAAGCGCCTATAATCAGAGACAATTCACCCCCTCTTGATATTCCATAGATACCTACATGGGAGCTATCAAGATTTGGGTGGGACCTAATCCAGTCGAATGCTGTTTCAAAATATTCTAAAGGAAAATCATGGAGTTGCGGAGGAAGGCCTTCTACGCCGAAATATCCTAGGGCGAACACTGCAAAACCATGAGAAGATAAGAGCTGCGATCTTTCCTCTCCAATACCTCCATTAGAACCGTTCAAGACGATAATAACGGGAAGTGGTTTTTCCGAAGGTGGCAAGAACAAAGTGCCTACTAATCCATTTTCTCGGATCGGAATCCTTCTTACTTCTGGAGATTTGCGGAAACGAATCATCTTTTTTGATGCAATTTCTTGCTCTTTGCGAAATATCGTTAGAACTATCGATAACTCGTCTTTCTGTGCGGTAAAATGTGATGTGAAGTCTTCTTCAGATTGCATAGACCACAACAATCCCATAGAATCAATCCCAGAATAGGTCCCTTTTAAAGGTGGTTGTTTTGAAAGATCGACATCTCCATTTTTGTCAGATCGAAATAAACCCCAAGAAGTCCAGTGGATGCCATTATCGTCAGTGGCTTCAGCTTTCGCTATAATTTCCTCATTTGAATCAAGATTGTTAATTGTAATCGCAGTATCTTGATCTAAAAGACCTGCTTCGGGAATTGTTTTAATGGATGGTAACTGAGTTGTGGGCATAGTTGAAAATATAAGTGTTGAGATAATTGTTAATAAAAAAACCAAAAAAATCCTTCTTTTAAAACTGGCTTTTCTGAAATTATATCTATGATTCCTTGTTGGATCAAGAATTTTTTTTTATGCCCATTATACCCGTGATGGCCACCTTATCTTTTGATTTTCCATATTAGATTTAGGTAAGATTTTGTAGATTTTTCTGGAGCAGATATCAGTAGATATCTGGGAAGAAAAAGATGTGAAAGATTGCCTGAAACTATTGATGAAAAATCAAAATATTTTATCCCTTCCATAGGAGGAACCAAGCTCTCATTAAAACCATTTAGCCCTCTAATAAGCTCTTTTAAGAGCGCATCTTTGGAGCTTCTCGGCTCATCCAACTCTTTGGAGGTGCATTCGCCGCTCATCTCCAAATCTGCATTCTTAAGAGAACTTCTTATTCGGGGATAAGGTAGCAGTTACGGGTATAAAGCTTGGCAGAAGGTATTTTTTTAAGATTCCTCTGGAGTGGGATAAAAAAAGTCCCCATATTTGATACATTCAACCAAATAGCGTTCTTTTTCTTCATCATAATCTAGTACTGTAAGTTTCACTGCTCCGAGATTTGTATCGATATAAAAAGAGTCTCCAGAAATGTGGACTTCTCTACGATCAATCCATCCAATAGGGCTGGTCTTGTCGCAAGATTCCCCTGCACAGAGTAGATAATTACAAAGAGTAAAAACTATGCTAATTCCAAAAATTTTTGCTTTAATCCTCATGTTGATATCCCTCTTCTAAATCAAACATTCCTTTTAAAACATTTGGAGTAATAATAGGAGTGTGTAACTTGTTTGCTTCTGCTTCGAGTGCTCGTTGTTCCCAGTATTCGCACTTTTCTTGATCCCCTTTTTTGCTTGCTAGCGAAGCCATCCGGTCAGCCGATTCATAAGTGACTCCTTTTTTTAAAGCGCGCTGAATAAGTTCGATAATCTCTTTTTCAGTTAAAAGGTGATCAGGACGGCTTCCTGCACTAATGTATGCAAAAATCAGCGATTGGGGAGGATCATCCAAGTTTTCATAGGCATTTTTAATGTACACAAAAGCCTCTTCTTCGCGATAAACTAGAGCACAAGAGATGCCTAAAAACACTTCATTTTTCCAATCTTCTTCCCATTCTTTTGGATTTTTTGCCCGGAGAATAATCAATAAATTTACTGCAAAATCTCGCATCAAATCGGCGGTAAATCCATCTCTTGCTATTTCATCTGCTGCTGCCATCGTCAAATTTCCAACTAGATGCATAGCTTCGACAAAAGACAAAGAATCAGCAAAGTTAACAGGGAGAAAATTTTTCACCAAAAATTTCCAGTCTTTGTGAGTTATTACTTTTTCCATTTCATTCATCATAGTCAACCAACTCTTTGGTTTTTATGGAGCATATGGGGGTTTGATTTCTACCCAAGCATCCTTCAATAGGGGAAGTTTATTTTTATTCACTTCAAACATTGCGACAATTGTATCATTTCCTATATTTTTCCTGTAAAAATATGTTTTGACGGATTTAAAAGAATAGTCTAGTTCACGATGGCATTTTAAAATTTCGATTTCTTCTAGGAATGCTGTAACTTTTTTAAAATCTCCCTGGTTATGTCCAGTTAAACGAACAAATTTATCCCACCGATGCCTCTTTTGCATGACATGGGGCACAACATTTGGGTTGTGTGCAACGACAGAACCGTTGAAAGCTTTTTTTAGAATGCGGGTGTTTTTTGGAACGAGTTTAGCGCTTTCTTGAAGAATTCGAGTTCCCTGTGAAAGTGAACACCGCTCAAGGGTTGCCATAATATTGGCTCTTTTAAGTTGATTATAAGCTGCAGCACCTCTCCATACAGTTACATAATAAAATGCGGCAATGCTGTACTTACCAATGATGAACCCCATTTTTTGACCTTTTATATAATCAGACCACGAATTCCAGCATTCTCTGCATTCCATAAGCTCTGGTAATGAGACTTCTAAAAGATCATAAATTCTTGCATAACTAGAAATTCTCCCATTGCATAAACAGCATCAATCAGTTCTTTAGAGACATCGACTGGGGAGCATACAAAGGCCCATAAAAAGGAAAATCCTCCTCTTATAGAGGAGACAAATTCAATCGTTTCTTCTTTTCCTCCCATCAAAGTTCCATGTAATAACCCTCTGGCAAAATCCAAAGATGAGGATTTACTATCGAACCAGGATGAAAATCCAGAGATGGAACAACTTGTAGGTGGGATTCGATAAGGCGGTTTTGGATTAACTATTCGATGATAATCTTCTAGAGCCAGATCGATTCTATCGAGCTCGAAATAACTAAGGGCTCTTTCTTTATAAGCCTCTTTTTCAGAAGGATCAATCTTGATTGCCTCACCAAGATATTTTAAAGCATCTTCGTAGAGAAAAAAATTGTTACATGCGCTTCCTTCAGAAATGAGTTCACTGACCTCATTTGCATTTAATCGAAAAAAACATAAACAGAGAATGAAGCAAACTAGATGCCTTTTGGGCATCGAAAAAATAATTATTTTGGAGAAATAAGATTTTGCAAAAATTCCCATCAGCCCTCCTATTATTTTGATAGACAGTACAGAAAGGCATATTAAATACCAAACCTAAGTTTTCTAGTTGCATGCGGCAAAAACTGCAATAGACCAGAATTAAACTGACACTTCTCCAAAAAAGGATTCCCGTTTCGCCTTAAAATGTGTTACAACCTTTTTCTAGCTGCTCATGCAGGGCTTTCTTTTTCGGGATACTGATGAGAAAAATTGTTGTTGAAGCAAAAATTCCTTGGTTCCAGCTAGATCTCAAAGAGCTCTACGGCTTTCGGTGGGTTTTTGTCATGCTTATTTTGCGCGATTTCAAATTGCGCTATAAGCAGACTTTTTTAGGGGTAGCTTGGGTAGTTTTGCAACCCCTTTTGACAACTGCATTATTCACCTTGCTATTTGGTCATGTCTTGCATCTTTCCAGTGAAGGCGTCCCCTATAGCATTTTTGCTTTTTGTGGTTTGGTTCCCTGGCTTTTTTTTTCACAAGCCTTGCAACGTGCCCATACCTGTCTGATCAATGACACGCGGCTGATCACAAAAGTCTATTTCCCCCGTATTTTCATACCTCTTTCTGCTACCTTTGGTGTCGTGATCGATTTTCTGATTTCTCTATCGATTCTTTTTGGTTTGATGGTCTTCTATGGCATTCCTTTCACGACACAACTCTTCTTTTTTCCTATTTGCGGAGTGGTTTTATTTGCCTTTTCATCGGGGATCAACCTCTTTTTTTCTTCGATCACTGTCTATTTTCGCGACTTCAAGCATATCGTTCCTTTTCTGATTCAATTTTGGATGTATGCTTCTCCGCTGGCCTATTCCACTGAGCTTATCCCGAAAAAGTACCTTTTGCTCTATAGCTTGAATCCCTTAGTTGGATTGATTGATGCGTTTCGCTGGTCCTTGCTTGGTTTAGAAAAATTTCCTCTTCTTTCATTTGCATATGCAAGCTGTACTAGCTTTTTTCTCCTAGTTTTTGGCACGATCGTGTTTCGAAGGATCGAACGGGGCTTTGCTGACGTTATATGATCAAAACACAAAATCTTGGAAAAAAATACCGAATCAACAAACCCACTTCGGAAGAATTTTGGGCATTGCAAGGAATTGATTTGGAAATTCAGGCGGGAGAGACCATTGGATTGATCGGACCCAATGGCTCGGGGAAAAGCACTCTTCTCAAACTTCTTGCCAGAGTGACTTGGCCCTCTATCGGCAAGATAGAACTTTTAGGGCGCGTGGGGGCTCTACTCGAAGTAGGGACCGGTTTTCATGTAGAGCTAACAGGACGCGAAAACATCTATCTTGCTGGAGCGATTCTCGGGATGCGGCGCCATGATGTGAAACGACATTTTGATGAGATCATTGCTTTTTCAGGCGTCGAAGAATTTCTCGATATCCCCATTAAGAAATATTCCAGCGGCATGTTTTTACGCATTGCTTTTTCCGTGCTCGCTCATCTCAATAGCGAAATCCTTATTGTCGATGAGATCATTGCTGTAGGAGATCAATCCTTTAAAGAAAAATGTCTTCAGAAAATGCAGGCCATGGCCGAAGATGGACGAACGGTGATTTTAGTCAGCCATCAGTTGGATAATATTCGCGCTCTTTGTTCGCGAGTGATCTGGCTTGAGAAAGGACATTGCATATGTGATGGAGAAACAGAAGTTGTACTACAACAATATGAATGTAAAGCCGCTTTACAATATGTTCACCCCGTGGAAAGTTGAGCTCTTCTATCGGATTAAAGGGATATTTTCCCGTAGAAAAACGAGTGTTCTTTCCTATCCCAATAAAATTCTCCTTTGTAATCAAGGAGCTCTTGGTGATGTTTTTCTTACCACTTGCATGATTCCCTCTTTGAAAAAAACATTTCCCGATTGTCACTTTGGGATTCTCGTTGCACCCTCCTCGCTACCTGCGGTAAAAGACTGTCCTGGCATCGATGAAATTCATCTGTTAGATCCTTGGTTCCATCCCCTCGATTCTAAGGGAAAAAAACTTCATCGCCGCATGAAAAGGAAAATTCCCGTTTTGGAATACGACTGGGTCGTTTGTACGTTTCCCTTTTATCGGGGTGTGGGATCTTCCCTTCGCCAGATTCCCCATCGGATCTGCTTTGAAACTCTTGGGGATCGGATCTATTTCAATCATGTGATTCCCTGGCAGACGGGTTATATTGCCAAGCAGTACGCACACCTTCTAGAAGAATTGGGAGTCGAGGATCCAAAGCTCGTCTGTCCTTGGGAACTTTCCCATGAGACAAAAGATTATGTCCTCTTCCACATCGGATCGGCAGATGCCACAAAAGAATTTTCCATTCCTTTTTGGCAAGATCTCTATGATGCGTATCAAGCTGAAGGACGCACAGTCCATTTTACGGGGAGCGGGAAGCGGCAAGAGGAGTTGATCCAGCAAATCGCTCTTCCTGAGGAGAATTTTTGCAATCGCCTGACCTTTTTCGAGTTTTTGCAAAAAGTAGCAATGGCAGAACATATCATTTCGGTCGATACCGTGACAGTGCATATGGCTGCGATGCTAAAAAAACGCTACTATGCCCTTTTTCAAAAAGAGCTTGATGTTCCCCTATGGTTCCCAAACACAGAAGAGGGAGCTTGCATCTTATGAAGATCGCCATGGATGCTAGGATGATTCATCACGGGGGGATTGGTACCTATATTCGCAATCTTTTGCCCTATTTAGATCTTAAGCAGAGTCCCTTGCGCTCTTCCATCTATACCCTTGCAGAACAAATCGAATTGCCAGTAAAAATTCCTCGTTGTGAGCTCTTCTGGTCGCCCCATTTCAATATTCCGCTTTTTCCGACAAAAGCACAAAACCATGTGGTGACCATTCACGATGTCGCTCATCTCGATTGGCCCGGGGCATTAGTAAAACGCTTCTATGCCAAAATACTTCTTACAAGAGCTGTGCAAATGGCCACGCGAATCATCACGGTCTCTCGTTTTTCTAAGGAGCGCATTCTCCACTATTTTCCAGAAGGCCAAGATAAAATCACGGTGATATACCCCGGAGCGGATCATCTCCTTGGTGTCACTCCAGAGCCAATGGAAGTTCCCACGCCTTTTTTTCTGTTTGTTGGCAGCGAAAAATCCCATAAAAATCTCTCAATGATTCGCAAAATCATTCCCAATCTCTTTGTAGTCAAAGATGGATCTCTTCCCATAGAAAATCTCTGTTGGCTTTATCAAAATGCTGAGGCACTGATTTTTCCTTCTCTGTATGAAGGATGGGGATTGCCGCCTTTGGAAGCAATGTCGCTTGGGTGTCCGGTGATTGCAGCGAGTGCAGCGAGTATTCCTGAAGCATGCGGAAGTGCACCCCTCTACTTTGATCCATATTCTTCTGAAGATTTAAAAAAGGCCCTTATCAACCTTCCAGAGCAAAGAGAGGAATTGATCGCAAAAGGAAAAGAGCACGCTGCGAAATTCACTTGGAAGCATGCTGCTGAGCAGCATGCGCAAGTTTTTGAGAAGATCCTCTCTTTGCAATGAGAAGACCTTCTTCTGCATCGACAATCAATAGATCTTCGATGTCGATTGCCTTTATTGGACGGATTTCTCCAAGGATAAGAGAATTTTTTGTGTTTTGCAAAGAGACATCTCCCATGATGACGTTCTGATTCTCATCTTTTTCATAAGCCTCATAGACACTATCCCAAGTGCCCACATCTGACCAGGTAAGAGCTAAGGGCATGACACAAAGATTTTCAAAATGCTCTAAGAAGGCATGATCGATGGAAAGAGCAGGGCATGGACCTTTCAGTGTTTTTTCGAGTTCTGCAAAAAAAGCGTTACGATGAAAGAGGAGCATCCCAGAATTCCAAAGCCAATTGCCGCTTTCCAAATAGCTTTTAGCCTCAGAAAGAGATGGCTTTTCTAGGAATTTTTCGACAGGAGAAATCTCTTTTTCAGGATCACATTTTATATAGCCAAAATCGGTATTTGGAGAGGTAGGATAAATCCCAAAAAGAACTGCCGAGCAAGTTTCTGAGTTCTTTTTTGCAAAATGCAATTTTTCTAAGAAAAGGTTTTCAGGTGCAATCAAAAGATCTGAAGGAGTGACGAAAAAAAACTCATCTTCAAAATGCTGAAGTGCATAAAGGAGTGCCGGAGCAGTATTTCTTTTTTCAGGTTCTGCAAGAACATGGATCTCGGGGGCAATGGCGTCTGCTTGTTCTCTAGCTATTGCAGCGAAGGCTTTTTGTGTGAGAATGACAAGATCATGGGCCGGGTAGGTTTTGATAAAACGAAGAAGCGTTTTTTGCAAAAGGGTATGAGTCCCGTCTTTTAGGAAAAATGGTTTTGGAGGATTCATGTGAGGCCAGAGGCGAGTGCCGCAGCCTCCTGCCAGAATGAGAATTTTCATTTATTCTCTCCATTGTTAGTATCTTAGTATGGCAGAGATCGCTCTTTTTCGTATTCGCAATCATGCAGTTTTTTCTCTCTCAAAAAACTATAAATCCTTGATCCTATTTTTCTTTGCCCTTTTTCTCATTCTGGGACAGTTTTTGCGCTTGATTCCTTTGCCGTATTTTCCCAGTCATTTTTCTCTAGCGGAAGCGTTGCTCTACTTCACTGCCCTTCCACTTTATTTTTGCAAACTACGCAAAAGCATCTGGCTTCTTTTGGGAATAGGCCTCTCGGTACTGTATGGAACACTAATCCATGGCATGGATTTTACAAGTGTATTGTATGGATTCAAACTCCTAGCCATGATCATGACAGGGGTTGTCATTGGTGATGTTCTTTTTCAAAGATATTCGTTAGAACAATGCCTCGATTTTTTTTTGAGAATTTTTTCCATTATTCTCCTTTTGGGTGCGATTCTCTTCTTTGTCTTTCCAAGGGCGCACCTCTTTTTTGCCTTTCTTGATCAATATGGGATCCATTTTTTGGGGGATCCCCACGAGCATCGGTTCATTTCTCCCTTTTTTGATCCGAATTACTACGCCGCCATTGCATGCATTCCTCTGATTTTGACTTGGATCCGAAAAAAACGTCTTTTATTTCTCCTCTTTTTAGCAAGCATTCTCCTGACCTTTTCTCGCAGCGGGATTGCCACCTGCCTGGTTCTTCTTCTTTTACAAATGAGAAAACTTCCTGTTTTGCTCATACTGGGGATTTTCATCAGTTGTTTTTATTTCCATGAGCTCATGGTATTTTTTGAGCGCCTTATTCATTTCACAGAAGATGAATCAGCCATAGCACGTCTTGATACATTTCGCGCGGGGTTCCAATTTTTTTGGCAGCATCCTTTTTTTGGTGTAGGATACCACTATTTAGCCCCCTTGTTCGTTTGGGAATTTGGTCGACTTGCCCCCGACTCCTCTCTCCTCATTACGTTGATTGATTTTGGTCTGATTCCGACACTGCTTTTTGCTTTTTATGGAATCTATTGGTCGATTCGTCAGTTCCAGAAAATAAGATCGCCCTATCGGGCCCTCTTTTTCTGGCTTTACATCTATCTTCTCCTCACAATCTTCTTCACAAGCCAGTTCAACAATCTCCTCTACTATCAATATTGGCTAATCCCCATGATTGCCCTATTTACATTTCTCACTCGGAGTCAGGATGAAAGTAGCTCTCGTTCATGATTGGCTAGTCACTGAAGGGGGAAGTGAAAAAGTTCTCAAAGCCCTTGCCGAATTGTTTCCAGGTCCGATTTACACTCTTTTTCAAAAAGACAATTCCAACGAGGCGATCCACACATCCTTTCTGCAAAAAATCCCTGGTATCCAAAAATATTACCGAAATTTTCTTCCTCTTTTTCCTTTAGCGATAAAAAGTTTCGATCTCTCCACGTATGACCTGATCATTTCCAGTTCTCATTGCGTTGCCAAATCGGTGTCCGTTCTTCCCCACCAGACACATATTTGTTATTGCCACACGCCGATGCGCTATGCTTGGGAAGCGCATCTCACACCTATGCATCCGATCAAAAAGCTCTTAGCAAAGCCAGTCTTGAAAGCTTTACAACTCTATGACCAGAAAACCGCATCGCATGTGGATCACTTCATTGCCAATTCAACACACGTGGCCAACAGGATTCATCGATTTTATGGACGGGAGGCCACTGTGATCCACCCTCCTGTGGATACACATTTGTTTTCCATATCACCTGAGAAAGGGGATTATTTCTTTACCTGTGCTCGCCTCGTTCCCTATAAGAGAATCGATCTCCTCCTCGAGGCTTTTGCAAAGTTGCCAAAGGAGCGGCTTCTTATTGCAGGTGATGGACCGCAAAAAGAAGTTCTTAAAAGAAAAGCGCCTAAGAATGTTACCTTTTTAGGGTATTTGCCAGATGTTCGCTATCGCGAAACTCTTTCTAAAGCGAAAGCCTTTCTGCATGCTGCTGAAGAGGATTTTGGGATCACACTCGTCGAAGCACAAAGCGCGGGCATTCCTGTTATTGCTTATGGGGTGGGTGGCAGTCGAGATATTGTCATTGCCGAAAAGACGGGGCTCTTCTTTCCCAAACAAACTCCAGAAAGTCTGTTAGAGGCGATTCAGCAATTTGAGGCGCAGCAGTTTGATCCCTCGACCATCAAACAGTATGCGGAGAAATTTTCAAAAGAGGAATTCTTCACAAAAATGCGCGAGTTTCTTGACTCTAAGTCTTTGCATTTTTCCTAAATTTTTGAAAGTCAGGACTTTAGCAAAACGGCTTGATTAATATATCGATATATCGCTATATTAAGATATATGGAACAAGAGCCCTGGGAAGAAGCCGCTGACTGTCTGAGAATTCTTTCACATCCTCACCGATTGCAAATGATCGATTTTTTGCTGACTAAGGAGAGGTCTGTGGGAGAACTCGCAAAGCTCTGTGGACTATTAGACAATGTCACCTCGGAACACTTAAGCCTGATGAAACATAAGGGATTCATCAAGCCAAAGAAAAGAGGTAGGTATGTTTTTTATGAGGTTGAAGAAGCAGCACTCGCCTCCATCATGGGATGTATTAAACGACGATTTTTTGAATAGGAGAAGTATATGTTAAAGATTTTACGGAAAGACAGATGGTCCCCCTATATCGTTGGAGCCCTCATCGGTGTTCTACTTATCTTTCTCATGACACAAGAACAAATCCTTGGAGCCTCTACGGCCATTGCTCGAGTGGGTGCTGTTATGGAAAATGCAATCATTCCATCCCAAATAGAAAATGCATCCTTTTTTCATAGAATTCTTGGGGATGGAGCCGTATTTGATTGGTTTATTGTGTATATTATTGGAGTCTTTTTGGGATCCTTACTCGCATCCAAAATATCGATTAAGCAACCTTTCAAAAGAAATACGATTTGGGAGAAAAATTTTGGGTCTTCCAAAAGTAAAAGAGCTATTGGAGCTTTTATGGGGGGAGTTTTGCTGATGATCGGCGCTCGGCTTGCAGATGGATGCACTTCTGGGCATGCGATTTCTGGAGCAGCTATGCTTTCTTTGCCCAGTTGGGTTTTTATGTTTTCGGTCTTTGCCATGGCTATCCCAACGTCATTCATTCTTTATCGAAAAAATTAGGAGTTATGAATATGCATTTATTTGGTCCCTATTCGACAGTTTTCCTCGCCTTATTTGCAGGAATCATTTTTGGATTTTTACTTCGCAAAGCCAATGTAACCCGCTTTGATGTCATTGTTAGTCAGCTCCTTTTGAAAGATTTTACTGTGATGAAAGTGATTTTGACTGCCATTGTCGTCGGCAGCATTGGAATCTATTCTTTTTCTTCCCTCGGTTGGATCACCATCATCCCTCTATCAGAAACGCCTGTCCTCTGGACAGCACTTGGTGGAGGGATTTTTGGAATGGGGA
The DNA here is from genome assembly GCA_003228815.1 of Chlamydiota bacterium. Classification (GTDB taxonomy): domain Bacteria; phylum Chlamydiota; class Chlamydiia; order Chlamydiales; family Rhabdochlamydiaceae; genus Sacchariniichlamydia. The sequence continues at coordinate 26,744 of QIGB01000033.1, forward strand.
TGAGTATTGCAGGTTATTGTCCTGGCACAGGAGTTGCTTCTCTTGCTGATGGAGCAAAAGACATGTGGATGGGTTTGCTAGGGATGATTGTGGCTTCTTTGCTCTTTAATGAGTTTTCTCCGTACCTTCTTCCCATTATAGAAAAAAAAGATGTGACGTATCAGCAAACTCTGTTTTCTTTTTTCCATGTCTCAGCACCCATGATGATCGCAATTGTCTTTTGTATATGGGCGAGTTTTGTGCTGTTAATGCGTAGATTTCGTGTCAATCCGACTTGGAGTGGTTAAAGATAGTTCACGGAAGGATCACCATGAAGAGCATATTCGTTGGGTTGGCCTTCTGCGGCTGGCTCGGAGAACCTACATTGACCTGTTTCTGAATTTTGGCGTTTCATCCAGTTCAGATTCGTAATTTCTTCGCGCAATCTTTTCAAGGACATAACGTAAAACTTTTGTGTTTCATCAGGATTATCGGGGTCTGAGGGATCTAAAGGATCTATGAAATAGATGTGTTCTGTTTTTTTCGTTCCAACTACTTCATCTCTTGCTCCCACAATGATAATTGTATGATTATTTTGTGGTTTTCTTGTTGAATCTGGTCTCCAGCCCCATAGGGATCTTTCTTGTACTTTACCTCTGACTGTAGCTTTCATTTTTTCACTTAAGCGAAAAGGTTCTTCTACATACAACATTTTTCCAAATTGTCCGTTAACTAATATAGGACCATTTGTATCTATCTCTTTGATGAGAGATGAGAGAGGGTGGTCAGGATGCCAGTTGGATTTTTTTAAACCAAACATGTTTATAAAGATGCAATTGATGATCATAATTTTTGAAAGAAATGCTACTGTTTCAAGGGAATGGTCATGTAGCAAATTAACCAATCCAGTATTTATAATGGAAATGAGATGCGGATCCATTCCTGGCATTCTTGCGAAATTTTGTAAAAAATGTCTTGAAGCTTCTATTATCCGATGTAAGTACTCGTCTTTGATGAATTCACCGAGATTGGCAAACTGATTCTGATGCACAAATGCTTGCAGTAGAGAGCTCACTTTGGGGTTGCTCTGTGCTATCTTTTGGCTTGCGATTTCTTTGGTAATTTGTTGTTTGCATTCAGCCTCCATTCTTCTTACGAGGATCTTTTTTTGAAGAAATTCAAGTTCTGTTTGGTCGTAATTATTTCTTGTTTGGGAAACAAGAGGTTCATTCTTTTTTATGGGGTGGGTAGTGACAGAGGGGTGATTGCCGATGATCAAACGGATTTTATCTGCAGCAGAGAAAAGGCCAAGTTCTTGTTTCGGAAAAAGCGGGAGTCTGGGGCGTGGAGTATGAGATTCAAAATCAGGGGGGAGATTTGGGTTAGGGGTGCCTGCAGGGGGCGGGCAACAGATAAATGTTTTTGGACTTACAGCTGTAGTTGTCATATTTTCCCCGTTTTTATTAAAATTTTCACAGATATTATAGCTGGGTTCTTATTTTTAGCTAAAAGAAAAAGCGTAAAAGATGATCACCATGGATCAAATAAAATGGTTTTGAAATCAAATCTGCATAATATTAATTTGAAATTGAGGTGAAGGAATGAAGAAAGCGAGGATTATTGCCTGCGAACCAAAACCAAATTATTGTGTTTGGATTCGTTTTGATGATGGTCTAGCAGGTGTTGTCGACTTGAAACCATTTACTTAGGCAAGAAGCCTATAAACGTTTGGAGTCGATTGATTTCTTTTGGAAGGTGCATGTGGATCCGAAATCGGATTCGTTGGCATGGGGAGAGGACATTCAATTAGATCCCAATGTTCTAAGAGATATGCTTTCCGAGTAACCCGGCGAGTTTCATCATGGCCCTCCTCTTTAGTGTAGTGCCATTTGATGAAAAGCACCTCCCTTTAGCTCTTGAGCTAGGTCTGTTTTTTTTGAAGATCATTCTCTTTGTCGGTTTTTGTTACCTTTTTTCCTACTTTGCTGAGCCTCGGCTAATGAAGAGGCTCATCAAATATGAAAAGATGCCTGATTCTATGATTAGCATCCTTGGCGTGACGTTAATCATTGCGGGCATTGCAGCATTTTTGCATTTTTCTTTAGCTATCGGGCCTTTTTTGCAGGGATTGCATTTAGCAGAGACCCAAGAGCTGTCAGAATGAATGCCACCATGCAAACTCTTTTTGACTTTTTTGTGCCCTTTTTTTTCTTCTGGATAGGCTTCCAGACATCCATTGCTTCTCTTGCAGGCATATGGCCCTTCTTTATTGTCCTTCTTCTAGTGGCCATCTTTGGTAAATTGTTGGGGACATGGTTGCCAGCACGAGGGGTTCATCTGTGTCTTATGGGAGCTTGCCATAGCGATTAGCATGATTCCTAGAGCAGAAATTACCTTGGTCATCATTGAACATGGCCTTGAGTTGGGCGTTATTTCAGAGCAGATTTAAAGCGTCATGGCATTAACAGCTTTCTTAACCTGTGTTTTCTCACCCCTAGCATTGAAGTTCCTAAAAAAAGAGTAGTATGGGTGGATAAAATGACAATTATCTCCTCCGGTCCTTCCTGGAATAGCCTTGAAAAGATAAACGAGCATCACAGTTCTTAAAGGTATTGCAGGCTCTCAGCCTCTAACTAATTTTATTCGTTCCTTTTTAATAGCCTATTGCGTATAGTGTTAGAAATATATTAATATCGAAATTAGCTGCGAGCTAATCGATAAAATATGTTCAAAATTTGTATTACTATGTGAGGATGTTATGTCAACAGAAGCAGTAGGAGGGGCCGGAGCATTTATTCCCGGCGGGTCGTCGATTATTATTAGTAACGAAGAGGGATGGAAGTTAACTCTAACACAAGTTGATGAGACATGCCGCATAATTTTAACAGACAAATCCGATCATCCTCAGGATTTCAGTTGCTCTGAGTTTGGTTCTGTCGATTTACTTGGGAGGGAAATTATAAGGCTAACTTCTGGAGAGGAGTTTGGTTTTGAGGTTCAGGAGGAGTTCGGAAAATACTCGCTAGTCTTTTGCAGCTTCAAACACGAAGCAGGTAGTCGAAGTCGAGATCTTTTATTTGGTGTAACTATTGTGATATTAGGGGCGGGCCTCGTATGGAACCGCAAAGTACATCGTGTCCCTTCAGGCGTTGTGTTTGCATCGGGCTCCGCTGTAGTAAGATATGCTACTACCACACCTGACAATAAGTATTCTAGAAGAGCTTGTGCAACTGAGGGAGTTACAGGGGCTTTAGGTGGCTTGGTTGGAGGAGGTGTCAGTACTTATGTTCCTGCCGCTGGATGGATAGCGACGACAGCTAGAAATCTCGCCTCCACTGTCGCCTCAACATTTGCGCAAACAGGATACAAGGAACGCCGGCTTCCTAAGGGCAAGGAGCTTGGCGCTGCGACAGCTGCTGGTTTAGCGGGTTCTTTGGCCCAAACGTGCACGAAGATGGCCTTAGATGTGTTAACGAATAATTGGTTTACTTCTTTATTCGGGAGAGCCTTCGTAGGATCAGTCTCAGGCGCTACCGGTGGGGCCGCTTCCAATACGGCATCCAACTACTTAAAAGAAGAAGGCCCCTCGTTAACTGATGGGCTTGGTGTTTCAATGCTCTCTGGCGGTTTCTCAGGCGCGGTATATGACGTGCGCGGCGAATTGGATAGAAGAGCAAAAATCGAGGAAGCAGCTCGTGAGGAAGCGGCCCAAAAGAAACCGGACGAAAAACCTCCTGAGGCCAAAAAGAAACCGGAGGCCGATAAGCAACCTGATGTAAACACAGCAAGAGAAAGCCAGGCTATCGAGCTGCAGGATGAAGAGGGCAGGGTTGCCCTACTAGAGAAATCTGTAAAAGATGCCATCGAGGGATCTCGAGGACTCAAGGTGAGAGACCTGTTCTTCAGAGGATACAGACCCAAAGATCAGCGCATTAATACAGCTGAGGAAGCTCTCAAGCAAATCGCCATGGGACACGAGCTGAACTTTCACAAAAAAGACAAACATGAGGTGGTTTCTGACCCTTCACAAAAGGGCAACTACTGGGAGGCCGAAGCCCAACGCCGCTCACTCGAAGTCAAGAAAGCGCAGTTTAGCAACAGCCCACCTCCACCATCGGAATCCAAAAGGGAGGCGCCCAAAGCGGCGGAACCTAGCAGTGGTGCTCCCAAGGAGAACGGAAAACCAGAGGGGCAGGGAGATGATTTCTCAAATAGAGCCGCTAAACTTGATGCGCGTGAGCAAGAACTAAATATGCGAGAGCAGGGTATTCTTCAAGCTGTTAAAGTGGAGCTGGGAGAGAAAGTGAGCGAGTCCCAGCGAAAGGGTTACAGGATAGGTGACGATAGCCTTAACGGAAACGTTCAGGCTATTTTGCAACAACTTGCTAAAGGAGAGCATATTGCTTTTAAAAAAGGTGAAAAGAGGCACTACGTCCATTCTAAGATTGCCCCTGAAGCGCAACAAAAATTAGCTGAACAAAGGGAAGCTCTCTCCTGGGATCGTGCTGCTTTGGAGCGTGACAAAAGGGCCGCTAATCTGACCTCTAGTGATATTCACACTATCAAGTCCCAGATAACCACAATTGAACAATGGCGAAATGACATTTTGGCTCGGACAGATAAGCAGTATGGGGAAAAAGTGGATATTCTGTTACGCGATAAGTTCAGGCTCACAGATCAACGCCATAATACACGTGCGAAAATCATCGAACAACTTGCATATGGACATGAGCTACACTTCCATCATCCGAAAGACAAAAGTAAAGACTTCACCCTAAAGAGTGATCTTTTCACTTTTGACGGACCTACTGGAAGAAAGAAGCATGAAGCATTAAGGGGTTATCACGATCTGTTGGCAGCACACGAACGGCAGTTACAAGAAGAGGCTGCCAAGAATAGACCAGCTGGAGGATCTGCTCCTGACCCGACTGATTTCTCCTTAGAAGGGCGTGGGAAGCAGCTCGATTATGCCGAACAGAAAATCAACCGTATGCGACAAGGCATCCTTCCTAAGGTAAGATTGGAGAAGCAAGATGAAGTCACTGAACTGCAACGTTGCGGTTATAGGGTAATTGACGATAGCATTAACGGAAATGTTGAGAAGATTTTAGAACAGCTTGCCATGGGACATCACATTACCTTCAAAAAAGGGGATGAGAGAGTCTACATGGAGTCATCTGAAGCAAAAAAAGCCATTAAAGAAATAAAACAGGCTGAAACGAATCTAGCTAAGGCGCGCGCTAATCTTTTAAGCGATACAAAACTATCGAAATATGACCGAGTCCACACCCTTAGACAACAGGAACAACGCATTCAGGGTGTCGAAAAAGAAGGGGCCCAAAGTCTTGACAAGGCTGTTTTGGAAGTTCAAATGCTACAGGTAAAAGGCTATAAACTGACCAAAAGTTGGCTTGAGCGAGACATTGATGAAGTCCGCTGGAAACTCGCTGAAGGGGAGACGCTTTTCTTGGAGAAAGATTCTCACAATAAAAAGGATCCTCACAAAAAACAGGTTTCCGTTGAAGGTTTCAAAGAGCGTAGTAAAAAATTAGACGGGCTTAAACTTGAGAATGAAACAGCTAAGAAAGCATATCATGCTGATTTCTCCGGGAAAGAAGAAAGGTAGCCTTCAGTGGGAGGTCAGATAGTAGGTGACGCTACGCCTGGTTGGCAAGATGAGCGATAGGCTTGTTGAAAGTAGGCAAGAGTTCTCTGCCTTGCTTTTTCAAGGTTATCCAAATAAATGCAGCCCTTTCCAGAAATCGGCTTCCCTCATTGCCTGCGAACCAAAACCAAACTATTGTGTTTGGATTCGTTTCGATGATGGTTTAGCAGGTGTTGTTGATTTGAAACATTTGCTGAGGCAAGAAACCTATAAACGTTTGGAATCGATTGATTTCTTTTGGAAGGTGCATGTGGATCCGAAATCGGATTCATTGGCATGGGGAGATGATATTCAATTAGATCCCAATGTTCTAAGAGATATGCTTTCCGAGTAGTCCGGCAAGTTTCATCATGTCGATTGGTGTTTTGCCAATTACTTTGCTTAAGTTTGCATCAGGGCCGATATTCCGCTTATTCTTGGGATCTTGAAGATCGTGGGCTTTGATGTATTCCCACACTTTTTTGACTACTTCAGGGCGAGAGAGCTCTTTTTCACCTACGATGTCGGCGAGTTCTTTGGAAAGGAATTCTTTAACAAGATGCGTTCATTCTTGGAGAATATTCCTCTCAATTAAGAGTTTCAAGAAGTCGAGTTCTAGAGACACCGGACGATTACAGATAATTTGTTGAGGGATCTCCATGAAGAGCATAATTGTTAGGCTGCTCTTTTTCGGTTGGTTCAGGGAACGTAGCTTCGCTTATCTTTGGATCTAATGATCTTTTCCCATCCAGATTGAGAATACCTTCCCGAAGTCTTTTCAAGGACATAACGTAAATCTTTTGTAATTCAGGAATTTTGGGATCAGAGGAATCTGCTGGATCTATGAAATAGATGTGCTCTATTCCTTTAGCTCCAACTTTTTCATTTCTCGCTCCCACAATCACAATTGCATGACCGCAACTTTGCGGCTTTCTTTTTGCCCCTGGTTTCCATCCCCAGAGGGATCTCTCCTGTATTTCACCTCTCACAGTAGCTTTCACTTTTTCGCTTAATTGAAAAGCTACTTCTTCATAATATTCTTTTCCAAATTCTCCGTACACTAGTAAAGGACCATTTCTATCAATCTCTTGAATGAGAGATGAGAGGGGGTGACCAGGATGCCAGGTGGAGCTTTTTAAGCAATAGATATGCAATAAGATGATATTGTCGATCATTGATCTAGAACTATAGGCTACTTTTTCAAGGGGACAGCCAGCCTTTAGACAACTTTGAATTTGTAGATCGATACTCTTATCGATCCCTTTAAATTTTGTTCCCTCTGGAGTGTTTTCGAGATTTTGAAAAAAATGTTTTGAAACCTCGATTATCCTCGTGATGTATTCGTGCATGACAAATTCATGGAGATCGGTAAACTGCTCTTGTACCAGGAATTCGCGAAGTAGAGAGAGTATCTTAGGGTTTTCGTTGTATGCAATAAGTTCTCCTGCGACTTCTTTGTTAATTTTCTGGTTACGTGCAGTCATCAACTCTTTTGCAAGATTTTGTTTCCCACCAAAATCAATTTCTATTTGTAAGTAGGCATTTCTTGTTTTGGCAACGATATGCTCAAACACTCTCATGGGATGTTGCGCCACAGAGGGATGCTCTCCTATGATCAAACGGATTCTATCTGCAGCATCGAAAACGCAAATATCTCTCTGGGCGGGTAGAAAAATTCGGGGGCGTGGTTTTTGATCTTCAAAATCAGGGGGTAGCTTTGGATCGGGGGTACCCGGAGGGGGCGGGCAACAGATAAATGTTTTTGGACCAACGGCTGCAGACATCATATTTTTATTCCTTTTTTGAAGTTTATATAAATATTATAATTGCATTAATCTTTATTTACAATGAAAAAAGATGACCTCAATTAGTAAGTCTATAAAATAGAATGATATTTACTGGCCAAACGAAATATTTTTGAAATTTAAACCATATAATATTAATTTGAAAATTGAGGTAAATGAATGAAAAAAGCGAGGATTATTGCCTGCGAACCAAAACCAAATTATTGTGTTTGGATTCGTTTTGATGATGGTCTAGCAGGTGTTGTCGACTTGAAAC
>QIGB01000020.1 GCA_003228815.1 Chlamydiota bacterium
TATTAACATCCAGTGGCTTACAAAAACTCAATTTAACAAAAAATTAGCAAAAAAAACATTTTTAAACCATAAGGTGCGCAACTTGGGCTAGAACTCGATATAGTTCAATGCCTTCGTGAAAATGGACAAACACCCATGAATCCACATACAAGAGTGGTCAAAAGGCTGATTCAAGGGATTTACAACAGATTCAGTAATAGTCTTTCTCTTTCTGGGAGTGAAAATCTTCCTGCTTTACATTTTTTGGGTTGCCAAAGGAATATCTATTCATTACCTAGGGAATACCTAACGAAGTTGGGAATTCGTGTTCGTATTGTCGCTTTTCCAATGCTCAACCAATTGGGAGGAGTCATGGAGTGGAGCGCATTCGCTCATGAAATTTCAGGGTTCGCCCTCTTAGATGCAAAACCAGAAATTCTTGAGGAATCGAGAGAGAAAATAGTGCAAGAGCTAAAGCTCTTGGGGATGCCAGTTCAAATAATCCAATATTTTGAAAAGCATTGGAAAAGTGTGGTGGCAGACGTTTTGGGCTTTTTGAATTTGGGGCCAGGATCAAAAGGTGTCATACAATATCTTTCCTCTTTGCAAGCGGAAAAAACTCTGCAAACAAATCATACAGAAGAAGAAAGCCCTCATCTTTCGAACGTCTTAAGAGTTCTCTTGGCAAAAGAGGTGATGAAGTATCTTGAGATTGAAGATTTGACTGATGTTCAATTACCAAGCCATTTCACCTTAGATAAAGTGATTTATTCTTCCATTTATATCCCAGCATCTATTCAAGGCATTGTAAAACATCTCTGTCAGATGCCGTTAAACGCCCTCCAGAAAAGAAGTTTATCACAAATCCGAGCTTGGAATGTTGAGGATTATCATAAACTGGAAAGCTTAAGCATAGCATTTCAGACAGAGGATTTCACCCAATTCCAGCAGAGAATTTATATATTGCAGAAGTATTCTGTGGAGAACATTATTTCTGCTGCAGTCCTCGCTGCACTACAGCAAGATCCCGAGAGAGTTTTTACCAAGATGAAAAATTTACTATCTGTTGCAGATATTAAAATCCTCAGCTAATCTATTCTCATGGCCGTCTTAAGTGTGCAAAATTTACGAAAAGTCTTTGCAGGGAAAAAGCCCTATGTAGCGGTGGATGGCATTTCCTTTGAACTGAAAGAAGGAGAAATTCTCGGCCTACTCGGTCCCAATGGTGCAGGGAAGACAACCACCATCCAAATGCTCATGAGCACCCTTGCTATTACTTCGGGGAAGATCGTCTATTTTGGAAAAAACCTTACTAAACACCGTTCTGAAATTCTCCAGCACGTCACCTTTGCGAGCACCTATGTGAGTTTGCCTTGGAACCTCACAGTCGAACAAAACCTCGATGTTTTTGGACGCCTTTTTTCCCTCTCTCCCAAAGTATTCAATAAGAAGCGCGACGCCCTTCTCGAGCGCTTTGGCATTACTGAAAAAAAGAAGTCACGAGTCTCGAGTCTTTCTTCTGGCCAAATCACCCGCCTCATGCTTGTCAAAGCCTTTATGGTCAATCCCCGCATCGTCCTTCTCGATGAGCCTACCGCTTCTCTCGACCCTGATATTGCCAAAGATGTGATTGAATTCATTCTCGAGCAAAGAAAAGAAAACGGAACCTCCATCCTCTTCACCTCGCACAACATGGGAGAAGTGAGCGAAGTATGCGACCGGGTTCTCTTTCTCAAAAAAGGAAAAATCTTTGCCGATGACCTCCCCAAAAATCTAGCAAAAAAGGCAGCTCGTAGCAAAGTAGAGCTTGTCATTGCAGATGGCGTAGAAAAAGCCCTCCATATTGCTGATGAACTCAAAATGTCTTCAAAAGTCGATCACCGCTCGATCCAACTTGAACTCGACGAGAGTCAGATTGCCCATTACCTCTCAGCCCTTGCCGATGCCAAAGTCCTCTACTCTAATATCAACATCATCCAACCCACTTTAGAGGATTTTTTCCTAAAAGCTACCAAGCAAAAGGAGACCCCATGAGTTTTCGAAGAATTTGGGCCGTCTTCCTTCGCTATTTTTATTTTTTTGGCAAGTTCGATAACCTTGCCGAAGTATTTTACTGGCCCACAATCGACATCTTTTTATGGGGGATGACAAGTGTTTGGATCCAATCGATCCAAACGGAAATCCCTGACATCGCCCTCATGATCCTCACAGGACTTGTTTTCTGGCAAATCTTATGGAGAGGCAACTATGAGATCACCATCAACATCCTCCAAGAATTTTGGAACCGCAACCTAGTCAATCTCTTCTCTACTCCGCTGAAGTTGAGAGAATGGATGTGTGCAACGATGCTTGTCGGCTTTACGAAAATCCTCATCACCTTGACCTTTGCCAGCCTTCTCGTTTTCCTCCTGTATGCTCTCAACATCTATGAGTTAGGATGGGCCATTTTGCCCTACCTGGGATTGCTCACATTGTCCGGTTGGATGATGGGTTTTTTGAGCGGGTCGATAACAATCTATTTTGGTCAACGATTCCAGATGCTCGCCTGGATGACCCCTTTTATCTTTGCCCCCTTTAGCGCTGTCTTTTACCCCGTCTCCGCTCTTCCCTCTTGGGGACAGGCGATTGCCAGATGCCTCCCCACCACCTACGTCTTTGAGGGGATGCGCAAAATCCTTCTAGAAGGGATATTTTCCTATGAGATGTTTTGGATGAGCCTCATCCTCAATATCGTCTATTTAAGTCTCGCCATGACCGTCTTCAAGATCTGTTTTGAGAAAAGCCGAGTGAAGGGCCTTTCTCGTCTAGAGTAATCCCTGTGATTAGTTATTTGTGATTTTGTAAAATTTTTATTTACATTTATTAAAGAAAGTATTACCATAATAGTATAAATATGTTTGACGGATTGATTGTTAGAATAAAAAAAACATCCCCTACTGGGGAGATTCCTTCCACCCAGGTGCAAATTGGAAGATCATTTCCTATTGATCTTAGGATAAGCACGTTGCGTGAACAAATCAGCGATCTTTGCCTCAGTGACCAAAGCACTTCAGAGATCCAAACAGAGATCACCAAGCTCCAGCGGCAGCTGCAAGAAATACAACCCACTGGTTTTGAGGCGCTTAGTTCCGAGCTCGAAAAGCTAGACCAAAATCTCGTCTTTTATCGCTCTACAATGGTTCAGTATCATGAAAGAGTCTCTAAGATCGATGAGATCACAAACTCTCTAAAAACAACCTTTGCTGGGCCCCTAAACGGTCTCTCTATCGAAACAGCCAATACCATTGACAAAGCCCTCAGCGTTTTAGAGCAGCTCCATCAATCTGTCCTCCAGATAGAGGAAACAGCTGGGAAAGTTGCAGGAGGAGCCTTCTCAGAGCTAGTCCAAGCAGAAATCAATCATATTGCTAACCAATTAGAGGACTGGCAAAAAGCCATTCAAGAGCGAGAACTTTACTCCATTGCAGCAAAAGAATACGAAAAAGACCCCTCATCTAGAAACGAGCAAAGGCTCCAAATCCTCCATCAAGAAGCTGCAGAACTACAGAAAATGCTCCCGGAACTAAAAGATCGATGGAAAGCCCTGACAGAGCATTTTCCCCTTGAGGATCACGATGACTATTTCTCTCAAATAGAGTCGCAGATCAAGCACATCCACGAAAAAACCAGCGCTTTTCAAACTTCCACTTCTTTTCCAGACAAAGAATCTTATTTTATCGATCTTCCGCATCCTAAGAGAAGTTGGCTAGGGCAAGCCTTTCATACTTTCTTTCGTCCTGAGGAATGGTCTGACACGACAAAAGATCTTGTCTTTCGAGGATTTGCTTTGATGCAGCTGACTGCATCGGGCGCAAACTATCTCAAAAGCAAAGAGGCCATGGAGCAAAGAGCTGCAGCGATGCAAAAAGAGCTGTTAGATGCGCTACCAGAAGAAGTCAAACAGGGGATCGAAAAAGACACCGCTTTTTTGGGCACACTATTAGAAGATAAATGGGAAGCACTCAGAGACCCAGACTCGCGCGGCAGTCTTTTGAAAAGAAGCCCGCAAACTCTCGAATTTTTAGGCAGAATTTTAGACACGTATCAAGACAAACCGTCAAGTGATGCAATGCGTGATTTACTCGACCAGTATCAGCTACAAAGATCGATCCAAGCAAACCCTCTCGCCAATCCTTATCAGGCAAGATCACTTGCTCTTGAAGAAGGTCTTAGGACACTCTTTTCCGATTTGTCTGACGTGCAATCCACGTTGACTACCCTTGCACCAGAAAAAGGGGTTACTTTCGATCCGAAAATCGATACCCTCCGCCAAGAGATGCGCACCCTCTCAAGAGCCTTGCAAACAGCAGTTGACACGCCCCCTGAGCCCACCTGTAAGCGCGAAACATTTCATACATGGGCAGAGGCCCTAGAACAGCAATGCTTTTCCTTACAAGAACTAGAAAGACGAGCAGTTTCTCTAATGAGCGAAGTGCGCGCAGAAATCGATGCCCACACCCTTGCTGCGAGTGAAACCGAGCTCAGTGCATTTGGGAATAAACACAAAAATCTCATCAAACAAGCGCGCTTTGCGAAAGCACTCGATCTAAAGGGGATTGATGTTCCCGTACCTCAAGGAGTGAAAACAGAAGAAGTTCTTACCCACTTAAGAAAAGTAGCTCCTGAGGTCTTCATAGCTTGGGAAACACTGCAAAAAGGTTATCAAAAAGACCCCTCATTTCTTCAGACAGAAGAAGCCAAACGAAGTCTTCAAAAAATCGATCATGCTCTAGAAAAAGCCTTTCAAACTTTCCCTCTATCAGAAGAAATGAAAGAGTGGCTCAAAAAAATTGAAGAGCGAGGAAGCTATTTAATGGTTCGCAGTACGGGAGCAGAAGACTCTCGCGAAGCGTCCAATGCTGGGGGTAATCAAAGCCCTGCTTATGTCCCTGCAAGAGAAAAAGAGCTTCGTGAAGCACTGGGAAGAGTGGTTCGTTCTTATTTTGGAATCGGTTCTCTACAAAACCGCCTCAATGCCGGAATCAATCCCTTTGAAGAAGAACTCTCACTTGCTGTAACTGCCCAAGAACTCATTGGAGAGCCCATAGGGGGAAGCAAAGTTCCAAGAGACATTCCGATTTCCCTGGTCGCTTTTACTAATGAACCCCTCTATATCGGCGATGAGAAATTTCGTGTTTTCCGTTTAAGTGCCACCTATGGTCATGGAGAAGGAGTCGTTGGAAACCAGGGAATAGAAAGTGATACCGTTTTAGTCCTCCACAGCGCCTCTCAACCTGATCGCCTCTATATTCTCTATGACAATCATGAAAAACCAGAGCGTCTGGCTCCTGTACGAGATCCGCAGACACAAGAAGTGAAATTGGAAAAAGTTGCAAACCCAGAGTGTTTGGTCAAAAGCCCCGCCTTGAGTGGCGAGCAAGTCGCCCGACTCTTTCAATGGGGGATCATCGCGGAGAGCTATTTCGAGGATGATGCAACGGATATGGAAATCGTCATAAAACGAGATACCATCTATCCAGTGCAAGCACGTCCTGTGAATCGTGGTGGACTATTACCTACTTACCTAGATCAGAAAAAAATTGCAGACTCTGGCCAAAAACCCATTGTAGAAACCATTCGAAGCGAAGTCCTTGTTCCTGGAAAAGCCTCTGTTGTTTCCCTTGCCGATCGTGAAGAGATCCTCATCGCAGATACCTTAGAACAAGCGGAGAGACAATTCCAAAAAGAAAAACACAAACTCGTCATCGTCTACCAAAGCGAACCGGCCAACTCCCATCCTGTGGTCAATTTTAGCAGCTTAGGAGTTCCTTGCCTATACGTGCCAAACCAAGAAGAAATGGAAAGATTGATGGAACAAGATCAGCCCATAGCAGTCTGTATGCAAGCTGGGGAAATCCATCTTTGGGATCGGGCGGTAGGAGATATTGCCGACTTTACAAGCGATGGTTTTGTTGTCCATCCTGCCAAAGTGGCTGTTTCATTGCCCATCACCCAAACGCTTCCAACGGATGCAAGAGTCTTGAGTGCAATCCCAAAAGAAGCAGAAGAACTCATTCATAGAGTCCGCATGGCAAATACCCAAGAAATGGCCTTCGCAAGGCTCAAACAGTTAAGACAACATGTTTGGATCAAGAGTTTCTTGAAAAATGCCCACAATCTTCAAACATTGCAAAGAGAGGTGAGGCCGATTGCAAAAGCGGCAAAAGCCCTTGCAGAATCGGTCGAAAAGGCATTTTCTGAGATCGAAGCCACCCTTTCCACCCCAAGATCTGGAAGACTGGAAACTCTCTTGCAGGTCAAAGTGCTGGAAACGCTCTTATTTGCCACTCCGCAACCTGGAACTTCACTTGGTCAGCATTCTGTCATCGGGATGCAGGGCAATTTTGCCGCAGCAAAAGCCCTTGTCGACTACCAGAAAAAGCTTCCTCATACCGCCTATTTTTCTGATATTCTTCTTGCCGGAACAGAAAGCTACAGTGATGCAGTGACCAAAAAATGGGTCGATTTTCTTCTTTCGTTGGAGCCGCTTGCAGAGGCACAAACGATTTCATCCCAACAAATTTTACGATTAAAAGAGATTGTCCACTTGCTGCAAAAGGCAAAAATATTTCCTGTTTATCTGACTTTCTTCTTTAAAGGTAATCCAAGCCATCCGCAGTTGGCACTCGAAGAGTTCTTGGCTTCTCTTTCCAAACAAGAAGAGAAGGTGTTGTTTGAGATCTTGGAGCAAAAAAAAGCCATTCAAAGAGAAATCGCACATCTTTCTGACTTTTCCCACCCGGAGACTTTTGAAAAAGCTTTTGCATCGCTCCAAAAAATACACGAGCATTTATTTGGAGGAATAAAACAACCGGAACGAGAACCTGAACGAGGTTTTTTGCAGAAAATGCGCAATTATTTCATTGCTAGTGTGGATGAACAACCCGTTAAAGGACTCTTTTCAACACAAGCGATCTGGGAAGGGGCATCAATTCCAGGCCGCTTTTCTACTTTAGAAATGTTTAATGATTACACTCATGCCTATGATTTAGCTATCAAAGCGATGAAAGCAAGTCCTCATTTTTCAAACGTACAAAAAGTACAGCTCTTTCAGCGTATGCTAGGTTCATACTATGCTTTCATGAGCGAGGTATTCACCAAAACTCGACCTTTGCAATCTTATGTGGAAACATTCAGCTCAATTGAAAAACTATTAAAAGAGTCTCCCGAGACACATTCAGATCAATTACAGCCTTCTGGGGATTTCAGCGTTGCGGCTGCAGTTGTTGGAAAAGAGATGGGGCTCCCTTTTCAAAATCCTCAAACGCTCGAAGACGTATTTACCCTTATCCATCAAACCTTGTTGGCAAAAAATGCAAGACTCGCAAATGAAATGATATCTGCAGAAGATCTTTCCCAAGCGATTCCAAGACAGCTGAAAGAAGTTCTGATGAATTTAGAAAAAGAGCGAGCACCACTTTTGGGCTCTTTTCCAATGAGGTTCGACCGAACGAAAGTAGAAATTTCTCCCGAAAGCATTGTATTGCAATACAACGTTCGCTTAAGGAACCATAGCAGTCGGTTCACAATCAAATATCATCAAGAAACAGAAACAATCGAGATAGTTGCCCAGTTATTTGGGGTGGAAACGTCGTATCTTGATAGAGGGAGACGGGAGGGAGTTTCAAAAAGTGTCGAAATTTGCTCTGAGTTGGGAGTTTTACCTTTAGCAAAACCGATTTATCCGAACAATGGACAAGAAATGCGTGTGACCTGGAATAGTGCTCACACAACGATAGATACAATTTTTGATTTTTATCACAAACTTGCGCAATCCACTTTCGACTTTCCAAATGACCAGTTTCTTCATGAACCAGCTGCCATAGATTGGATAAATTCTCAAATTCAGAAAAAACTTGGTTCATATTCTGCCTCTGAATTATTGCCGTTTTTATCTAGCAAGAATTTAATCTTTTGCAAGAAGTTTTGGGAAATATTTTTCAATGCAGTCGAAAAAGAAAAAAAATATCAGCTCATTGAAGAAGCAATGAAAGTGATTTCAAAAATCAAAGATTTGAGGTTGCAAGCAGAAGTACTTTCTCTTCTTGTTGATACCGGTCAAGGATACCAAGCAGGAATAAACCTAGCAAAAGATCTTTTGGAGGGAGGTTTTTACTCGGAAGGTGCTTATTTATTGCAAAAACTGGTTGAAAAAGGGCAAGGCTATTCACAAGCGTTAGAAGCAGTGCAGGGGCTAGTAAAGAAAAATGCCTACAAGGAAGTTATTGTTTTATTCGAGGGGTTCTTAGCACAAGGTCTAGCTCATTCTGAAGCAATAGAAATAGCCAAAATGTTCATCGATAGAGAACAATATTCTGAAGGAGTTTCGCTGTTTAACGCACTCATTGGAACAGGACATGGCTACTCAGAAGCAATTGAAGCAGCAAAGCTTTTAGTGGAGCGGGCACAAAATTTTGATCTATTCCAGACACTCGTTAAAGAGGGGGAAGGATATCAAGAAGCAATAGAAGCGGCACAACATCAAATTCAGAGAGGTTCTATCCATCTCGGGGTTGGTATGTTCCAGACACTCGTTAAAGAGGGGAAAGGATATCAAGAAGCAATAGAAGCGGCACAACATCTAATTCAGGGAGGTTCTATCCATCTCGGGGTTGGTATGTTTCAGACGCTCTTAACAGAGGGACAAGGACATCAAGAAGCATTAAATGTTGCAAAGCAATTGATAGATAAAGGTATGTATCCGTTCGGCATTGACCTGTTCCTTCAACTTTTTAATAACGGCCTTGGTTACCAAGAGGGAATAGAAGCTTCCACAAAGATTCCTGAGGAGGATAAACGCACATTTTGGCCTTATCAAGATTTCCTCTCACAAATCGAACAGTGGCAACAATCACAAAAATAACCTTCACATCATTTGCTCGAGGTCCTTTTCAAGCTTGACGATGTCTTTGGCAAAGTTGCGGATCCCCTCATAGAGTTTTTCGGTTGCCATGGCATTATTGCAGAGCATCCAGCGGAAGGTTTTTTCATCAATTAAGATCATGTCTTAGAGTCTGTCTGCGAATTCATTTCACCAGGATTGGAAACAATCTTTTTCCCTTGGAAGCCTTTCTTTAACCTACACGAGCTTATCAAAGCTCGCTCCGGTTTCCAGAAAATCTTCCAAGGAAAAAATCTTTGTTCCCTCTGGTATAGTGAATTAAATCTAAAATGATATACCAGACTCGGCCATAAACTTGGAATTTCGGCGGAGAGATTTTGCGTCTCAGCAGCATTGCGGAGATCGCCGCAAACTTAGGGAAGTTTGCAAGATCGAGCAATGTGCTGAGGCGAAAAAGATGCCTGAGGCGAAAAAGATGCGGATGGATTGTATCATTTTAGATTTAATTCACTATAAAAGCAATTCACAGACAGACTCTTAGAAGAGCCGCGTCAAAGGCCATTTTTCATTTAGAATAGTTCCGGCAATAATCTCTACCAATCACTCAGCTTTTTAATCAAATCTCTCCACGAAATGGCTTCGATACCTTCTGATAGAATTTGAGGATGTGATATTTGACATACAACATATCCTTGAGTTGCTGTGGGATATTCACTTAAAAACAGCTCAAGATGTTTGGCATCTCTGTAAGAAGGGGTATTAGTCCATTTAACTTCAATGGGAAGCAAAGCTTCATTACGACGAAGTACCCAATCAATTTCAGGCCCTGAGGAGTCTCTCCAGAAATGCACAGTAGTCTTTATTTCTTGTAGGCGTGACCAGCGGATCAGTTCTAGTCCGACAAATTGTTCAAAAAGGCTGCCTAAATACTTTTGAGGCAAGGTTGGTTGTTCTTTAGCAGCAAGACGGCGTAACCCCAGGTCGAATAGCAGGTATTTCGGAGACTTGGTTAGTTTCTTGCGGGATTTGCTTGTGGAATAAGGTTCAACACGTTCAGCAATCAAGCAATCCTCTAAAATCTGATAGTAGGCAGCTATCGTTGTTCTTGCAACACCTACATCCTGGGAGATCTTGTCAAAGTTGACGATATTGCCCGCTTCAATAGCAGCGAGTCGAAGAAAATTTTCGAAAGCCCCAATATCACGCACAAGAGCCTCAGCTCTAACCTCATCTTCAAGATATAAATCCACGTAGGAATCGAGCTCTTCTTCACGAATGCTAAAATCGGGCTCAAGGTGGATAGCTGGAAGAGAACCATATAGTAAAAAGTCTTCAACAGAGGGATATGGACCTGCCAGCTCTCCTAATGTGAGGGGATCAAGGTGCAGTTGGATGATACGTCCGGGAAGGAGATTAATGTTTTTATTATGTCGCAACTTGCGTGCGGAAGATCCTGTCAGGATAAACTGTCCGAGGCCTTTATCAATTAGGTATTGGACCCCATCCATTAAAGCAGGCACTTTCTGAACTTCATCAATAATCACAAGAGGAGGGGGGCCATTAGAGCTCTTCAGAGCTTGAACCTCCCGAATGAGTTGATCAGGATCTGCCTCATATTGGCGTCGAATCTTTGAGATCAATAGGGTAATTTCAAGATTTGCTTTATACTGATTGATTAGAGTTGTCTTACCGGTTTGGCGAGGGCCGAGTAATAAAACACTTTTGCCTCTCTTCAAGATTCGAGATAGCTTTTTTTCTAGAGTTCTTTGGACTAGATACATACAAAATCTTGAATATCGTTTCCTTGCACTCGATTTTCCTGGAAATTCGAGTTTAAAGCAACAAATTCTTTAAGTCTTTAATAGAGAGTAATTTATATAAAGTCAGAGAGTTTCAAAAAACTTTAGAATAAAGCTACATCATCTGCTCAAGGTGTTTCTCAAGCTTGACAATGTCTTTGGCGAAATTGCGGATCCCCTCATAGAGTTTCTCGGTGGCCATGGCATTATCACAGAGCATCCAGTGGAAGGTTTTTTCATCGATTTTAATTGGTTTTATATCCAACTCTTTAGCTTTTTCAGGATCGAGTTTGCGAGGAACTGCTCCTTCTGTGGTTTCGAGTTCTTTGAGAAGGGGAGGGGCAATTGTCAGAAGATCGCAGCCAGCTAGTTCGAGGATTTCGCCAGTATTACGAAATGATGCACCCATGATCTGGGTATTGATCCCCATTTTCTTGTAGTAGTTGAAAATTTCCGTGACAGAAAGAACGCCGGGATCTTCATGGGAAGGATACGACTCTTTCCCTTCTGCCTTTTTGAACCAATCGAAGATTCTGCCAACGAAAGGGGAGATGAGAGTGGCCCCTGCATCAGCACACCCAATTGCTTGGGGCATTGAAAACATGAGGGTCATGTTGCAGTGAATCTCTTCTTTTTCTAGGACCTCAGCGGCTTGAATTCCTTCCCAAGTAGAGGCGAGTTTGATCAGAATTCTTTCACGGCCAATCCCGGCAGATTCATAGAGATCGATGAGTGCGTGCGCTTTTTCAATGCTGCCCGAAACATCAAAGGAGAGGCGGGCATCGACCTCAGTAGAGACTCGCCCAGGAACGATTTTGAGGATTTCTAGCCCGAAGTTGACAAAGACTTTGTCCAGAGCAAGTTTCAGTTTTTCCTCTTTGCTTCCTCCTTTGCGGCTATATTCAATCGCGTCTTTGATCAGGAATTGGTACTCGGGCAACGAAGAGGCTTTGAAAATGAGTGAGGGGTTGGTGGTAGCGTCGGTTGGTGTAAACTTCTTAATCTCTTCGATTTCACCGGTGTCGGCGACGATGGTTGTGAGTTTTTGTAGCTCTTCTAATTTGCCCATAAGATCTCCATGTAGGATTCAATATAGCCGGATTCGGTTAAAAGCGGAAGGAGCTTTCTGATTCGATCGCTGAAAAATCTTTTGAAAATGGCTCGGATCGATGATTTCGCGATATCCAATGAGTTCGAGAGTTATGGGATTGCCCTCTTTTAAAACAGAAATCAGTTCAGTTTGCAAAACGTCAGAGAGGCGAATTCTTTGCTCGCCGAGGTGAAAATGCGCTAAAAAAGTTTTTCCCCCATGGGTTGTATAGATTTTTACTTCTGTTTTTTGCGGGTCTTCATGAGAAGGTAAGAGAGGTTGAGAATGGACCTGCAGATAGGTCGCAAGCTGGCCATCGGCCTCGATCATTTCCACATCGATCCCTTGGACGGGATCTTTTGAGCGATAGAGAACACGCGTGGCATTCGCAGTTTTTTCATTGATATGGTGATATTGCCACTGGCTATGGCGCTGGCAGCTCGTCGTTAGGAGTGTGAGTAGGAGCACTAAAATCATTGATTTTTTTGGATGGGAGTGGTGATTGTGGGGGTGGGTTGTAGCCGCCATGACGCTCCTTATTTTTACTGTGATTCTGCCCGACGAGGAAGAGGGTCGCAATCCCAACGGCTGTCGTTCCAAGGGCGATGGCCCAGTGCTTGTTGCGCTCACGTCTGATTGCTTTGAGCCAATCTTGGTTTTCCTCTCCAACAAATTTCCCGCGATTGAAGAGTTCATCATCTTCATCCGTGTAATAAATTTCTTCGTGGGCAGAAAGACAGTTGACCGTTAAAAAACTGCAGAGAGTTAGAATAGATATTATTTTTTTCATAAAGCTCCCATGTAAAGTTGCCAGACAAGTCCGAGCCGTTTTAGCTCGAGAACCTTCTCTTCAAAAGAAGTGGATTCTATCCCGTTTTTCTTTTTTTGCCAAGCCTCCCTTAGGGGCTTTGCATCTTTTCCTGCTAAAGCAAAGAGATCTTCGCAGATCGACATCGATCGAAAAGATGTTTCGATTTTTGATGCATGCTTGCCAAAATCTTTTTTAAGGGTGCCAGCTGTCAAAATGAAGATATCGTCGTCCTTTTGCAAAATGGCTTGCAGTAGGCGGACTAGCCCAAACTGGGTTTGGGTCTCAATTTCGACGAGGTGAGCGTTACCACTTTGTGTCTCGATGGTTCCAAGCTGCCGCCACTTTTGCTTTTTGGCCTGGCAATTCTTTTGCACAATGGCCAGATATTCTTTCATGGGGATGTTTACTGTTTCATGAGTGAGGTTCAGCGAAGGACAAAAACCCGATTTGCTTTTGTCGACAAATCCAACGAGGGCTCTTTTTGCAGGGGTTTTAGGATCGGCAATTTCAAAGCCATCTGGAGGGGTAAAGAGGCAATGCAATGCCAAAAAAATTGTGAGCATACTCAAAGTATACTATTTAGATGAATTAGTGGAAGTGGTGGATTTCGACTCTTGGTGGGAATTGTGAATCAGTCCTGTTAAGAGAGCAATCCCAACGAAAAGACCGACTCCCCAGCCGAGCATCGAGGAGCTGACGGCATTGAAGATCCCATCTTCGCAACCATGCCCTGTCCGGTGGAGCTCGTTCATTTCATCGACGGCAGCTTCTAAGCATTCGCTGTGGTCCCCACGCACGGTGGTGGTAAGCATTAGGATTGGGAGAATAATTCGAATGATTCGCTTCATAATCTTAGCTATCGCTGATTTTTGGGTTTCTTGCAAAGTAATTATTTTAAACACCCCA
Source organism: Chlamydiota bacterium (assembly GCA_003228815.1). GTDB lineage: Bacteria > Chlamydiota > Chlamydiia > Chlamydiales > Rhabdochlamydiaceae > Sacchariniichlamydia. The sequence goes on from QIGB01000020.1 coordinate 13,467, forward strand.
GAAATGAGAGGCATTTCCGGTTTTAGGCGCAAATATTGCAAAACCGGTTTGATTGTTGGCAAGGATCAAAATGTTAGCCTTGAAAAATATCTCTCTTTCCTTCATAAATGGACCGGAACTTACATGTGGGCGGTCTATGGAACAAGCTGTTGATACAGGAAGAGATAAAGTCAAACAGATCTGCGAGGTTCTTCGCAAAGAAACTTTGGAGCCTGCGATCGAAGAGGCGAAAGGCATTCTCGATGATGCGCATAAAAAAGGGCAGCAAATCATTGCTGAAGCCAAAGAAAAAGCAGTTAAAATGATTTCTGATGCGGAAAAGAAAATTGAGAAGGAGCAGAAAATCTTCAAGGCTTCTCTCAATCAGGGAGCGCGCCAATCGATCGAATGGCTCAAGCAGGAAATCGAAGAGCGTCTTCTGAATCAAAATCTCGCAGGGTTGATTGCTAAATCCACTGTCTCACCTCAAGTTTTGGCGAATATGATTTCTGCTGTGGTTGAGGCAGTAAAAGATGAAGGGCTTGAAACCGATCTCAGCGCAATCATCCCGGGTGTTGTAGAGCCGCGGGAGGTTAATGAACTTTTGGGAAAAGAGGTTTTAGAGCGTCTGAAAGAAAAAAGTGTGATTGTGGGCCCGAAAAAGGGAGGAATTGAAGTCAAACTCCATAAAGAAAATGTGACGATCGATATTTCTGATAGCGCCCTCCTTGAGCTGATGACTCGTTATATTCGAGCGGATTTTCATCAGTACTTTTTTGCTGAAAAAGAGTGAAAGAATGAATAACTACTATTTTGTTGCCCCTTCCTTACCCTCCCTTGTGCTCGGAGAAACCCCAGAGATCACTTTTGGGCAATTGATCAACTTGCTCAATCTTAACTTGAATAAAGGAGATCTCAAGATGGTCTCGGTTTTGCGTCTTCTCGTCGATTTGGAAAATATCCGTGCGCTGTATTCTGATGAGCCGCTTGATTCGCGTGGGAACTTGAGTGAAAAAGAGCTCGATGAGGCCCTTCTTGTGCAGGCCGATCTTCCCGAGTATGTTTTCGAGTTTTTGGGAAAGTTTGAGGACAATAAGGAAAAAGTGCGTCATTTTTTTGGCCTTCTCTCGCGCTACTATGCGGAAGAGATCGAAAGGCAAAAGGGCTTTTTGAAAGATCTTTTGATTTTTCAACGTGAAGTTCGCTTGGTTCTAGTGGCCCTTCGTGCAAAAAAAATGAAACGAGGTATTCTCCAAGAACTCCAATTTGAAGACTTTACCGATCCCTTTGTTGCCCATATTCTCGCGCAGAAAGATATGGAGGAGTATGAACCGCCCATGGAGTACCAAGATCTCAAACAAGACCTACTCGCATGTGGCGACGATCCTTGGGAACAATACAAAACTGTCATCAGTTATGCCTTCAACCACATCGAAGAGATGACCGGATATCCTCTTTTTTCCATCGATTGGATTCTCGGGTATGTGGCTAGGCTGATGCTGATAGAGAAATGGAATGAACTCGATGAGGAAAAGGGAGAAGAATTTGTCCACAAGTTTAAAACAGGAACATAAGAATTTATGAAGACACTTGCTACTGGAAAAATCGTCAAAGCCTTTGGAAATCTCCTTCATGTTGCTTTTGAAGGGAATATCTGTCAGGGTGAGATTGCCATGATTGATTTGGAAGGGATTTCTCTCAAGGCTGAGGTGATTGAGATCATTGGTACGGAAGCCAAGCTGCAAGTGTTTGAAGATACTCGAGGAGTCAAGCTTGGAACCTATGTGGAATTTTCGAATTTCCTTTTGGATGCAGAACTGGGGCCCGGCCTTCTCACTTCGATTTTTGATGGATTGCAAAACCCACTCGAGCATGTCGCCAATGCAAGCGGTCTTTTTCTTACACGTGGCACCTATTTACCAGCACTCGATTACAAGAAACATTGGGACTACCATCCCACTTGCCAAGTGGGCGATGTTTTGCGTCGTGGCGAAGAGCTCGGCTATACCTTGGAAGGGCGGTTCCACCACTCGATCATGGTTCCATTTACCCATATGGGAAAATACAAAATCACCTGGGTGGTGAAAGCCGGTTCTTATCCCATCGACACGGTTGTAGCAAAGGCCGAAGACAAAAATGGCAATGAAATCTCTTTCTCAATGGTCCAAAAATGGCCTGTGAAAAATGCCCTTTTCGCTGGGGAGAAGGTGCGTGTGAAAGAGATGATGGATACGGGTCTGCGCATTCTAGACACTCAGTTCCCCGTTGTGAAAGGTGGTTCTTTTTGCGCACCAGGGCCTTTTGGCGCTGGCAAAACCGTTTTGCAGCACCACCTCTCCAAGTATTCTTCTGTCGATATCGTTATTGTGTGTGCCTGTGGAGAAAGGGCAGGGGAAGTGGTTGAAGTGCTTCGCACTTTCCCCCATTTAGATGATCCTCATACCAACGAACCCTTGATGAACCGGACGGTCATCATTTGCAATACCTCATCGATGCCCGTTTCTTCTCGAGAAGCTTCCATTTACATGGGAGCGACAATTGCCGAATACTATCGCCAGATGGGTCTCGATGTCCTTCTTCTCGCGGACTCTACTTCGAGGTGGGCTCAAGCTTTGCGAGAGATGTCGGGACGACTGGAAGAAATTCCGGGTGAAGAAGCCTTTCCCGCCTACCTCTCCTCACGGATTGCAGCATTTTATGAGCGCTCCGGAGTGGTCAAATTGCCAAATGGAAAAACGGGTTCTCTCACCATTGGGGGAACCGTTTCGCCAGCAGGCGGAAACTTTGAAGAACCAGTCACCCAGTCGACCCTTGCTGTTGTGGGTGCTTTTCATGGTCTTTCCAGGAGCCGTTCGGATGCCCGTCGCTTTCCTTCGATTGATCCGCTCATTTCTTGGAGTAAGTACACGGAAAGAGTTGGAGCCCAACTTGAAAAGAAATTGAAAGGCTGGGGGCGCTTGGTACGCTTAGGAGAAAAGATTTTGCGTGAAGGCGATGATATCGGCAAGCGGATGGAAGTGGTCGGCGAAGAGGGGATCTCGATCCACGACATGGTGATCTTCCTGATGGCCGAGCTTTATGACTTTGCCTACCTGCAACAAAATGCTTTTGACGAAGAAGATTGCTATTGTCCTTTGAAACGGCAAGTTCCTCTTTTCGAATTGATCGGAAAGATTTTTGAAAATGATTTTGCCTTTGAAGACCATGATAGGGCACGCTCTTTTTTCCTCGCCTTGCAAAATGAGATCAAAAATATGAATTTTATGCCTTTTGAGTCTGAACAGTATCATCAGGCCTATGGCAAAATTGAACAACAAATCAACAAACAAGCGGTAAAATGAAAAAAACCTACGATCGGATCGTCGATATGAGGGGCAATTTGCTCACCGTCCTTGCGAAAGATGTGAGTCTGGGAGAAATTGCGCGCATCAATAAAAGTAATGGAGAGTCTACTCACGCCTCTGTTCTCAGCTTCGATAAAGAATTGGTCACCCTCCAATGTTTTGAAAACACACGGGGGATCTTCACCAATGACCGCGTGACCTTTCTCGGGAAACAAATGCAAGTCATTTGCTCGGAATCTCTTCTTGGCAGACGCCTTAATGGAGCCGGCGAGCCCATCGATAATGGCCCTAAAGTCCAAGGCGAAGAAATTGAAATTGGTTCACCTTCCTTCAATCCGGTCCGCCGAGTCATTCCTCACCAGCAGGTACGGACCAATATTCCGATGATCGATGTGTTCAACTGCCTTGTCAAATCACAAAAAATCCCCATCTTTTCGATTGCTGGAGAACCCTATAATCCTCTCCTGATGAGGATCGCCAACCAAACCGACGCCGATATCGTCGTCATTGGAGGTATGGGACTTCGTTTTGATGACTACCAGGCCTTCATCGACAATGCCGAGAATGCTGGCTCGATGGAAAAAACGGTTATGTTCATCCATAAAGCAACTGATCCTGCCGTAGAATGTCTTTTAGTGCCCGACATGGCACTTGCCTGCGCCGAAAAATTTGCCACAGAAGGCAAAAACGTTCTCGTCCTCTTGACCGACATGACCGCTTTTGCCGATTCAATTAAAGAGATCATGATCACGATGGACCAAGTCCCTTCCAATCGGGGCTATCCTGGATCCCTCTACTCCGATCTAGCTGCGCGCTATGAAAAAGCCGTCGAAATCGATGGAAGTGGTTCCATCACCATCATCTCTGTCACCACAATGCCTGGTGGCGATGTGACCCATCCTATCCCCGACAATACCGGATACATCACCGAGGGACAATTTTATCTCCACGCCGGACGGATCGATCCCTTTGGCTCCCTTTCTAGGCTTAAGCAAAATGTGATTGGAAAAGTAACCCGTGATGACCATGGCGATTTGGCCAATACTCAAATCCGCCTCTATGCCGATTCGAAAAAGGCGAGAGAAAGAGAGAGCATGGGCTTTAAACTGTCGCGCTGGGATGAAAAATTGCTCAATTTCTCGATTCTCTTTGAACAGCGGATGATGAATCTCGAAGTGAATCTTACCCTTGAAGAGGCTTTAGACCTCGGATGGAAGACACTCTCCGAATGTTTTGAGAAAAATGAAGTGGGGATCAAAGAGTCCCTGCTCGAAAAATATTGGCCAAGGTAGCATGGCAGCGATCAAATACACCAAAACAGAACTTCGTCAGCAGCAAATCCGCCTCACGCAGCTGGAGCGTTACCTTCCCACTCTGCAACTCAAAAAAAACCTGCTTCAACTAGAGGTGAATGGAGTCATAGGAGATCTGGAGAAGCTCATCGTCCAAATGAACAATTATGTAAGCAGAGTGCAGAGCTTCCAAAAACTCCTCACAAGTCCAGATGCCGAAAACCTATTCCGATCTTGTGAAATCGTCCAAGTACACAAGAAGTATGAGAATATCGCTGGGGTAGAAATCCCAGTTTTTGAGAAGATCTCTTTTGAAAAACCCTCCTATTTTCTCTTTGATACTTCCTTTTGGCTCGAGAGTGGCATTCATGGGATGCAACTGCTCATCACAAACCGCGAGCAAATCTCGATTCAGAAAGAAAAAAAAGTCCTTCTTGAAAAAGAATTGCGAGAAGTGTCCATCCGCGTCAACCTCTTTGAAAAGATCATGATCCCCAGGACATGCGAGAACATCAAAAAAATCAAAATCTTCCTTGGAGACCAGCAACTAGCTGCTGTTTCTCAAGCAAAGGCTTCGAAGAGAAAAATCCTCCAGAGAAAGGAAAAGAGATGATCATCAATCTGCGAAAATATCTTTTCATTGGCGCAAAAGAAGCGATAGCGACTTTTTTCATCCGGGCGCAAGAAGAAGGTTTCATTGAGTTCATTACGGATCACAAGAGAAGAAAAGAAGTGCCGGAAGATGTGCGGAAACTCGTCAAGGCGATCAAAATCTTGCGGAAGCTAGCTCTCAAAGAACCTTACCTGGGTGGTGGAGATCTTGCCTTTGCCGATGAGATCGCTACACAAGTGCACGATCTCACCCATGAAATTGAAAAACTCAGCGAAGAAAAACGTTTTCTTGAAGCCGAAATTGCCCGTGTGCGCCCTTTTGGACAATTTTCCTTCGACGACATCGCATTCATTGAAGAGCAGACCCATAAAAAGATCCAATTCTACTGCGTCAAAACCACAAAAACCCACGAGATCGAAGAGGCTGCTTCACTTCTTTATATCGGAACTGATTATGACCTCGACTATTTCATTGGAATCCATGAAAAGCCCAAAACCTTTCCCGGAATGATCGAGATGCATTTTGATCGGACCGTAGGAGAGTTAAACAACCACCTCGCCTTTGTCGATGAGACTCTCCATCAAGTAGAAGCCGAGCTGAAAGGATTTGCTGGGCACATTGATTTTTTACGGGATAGCCTTTTGGGGCAACTTGATATCCACACCTTAGAAAAAACCCAAAGTGAAGTTTCCTTTCTCATCGAAGGTTCCCTCTTTTTCATTGAAGGTTGGGTGCCCGAAAATCAAATCGACAAACTTCCTGCATTGATTGGCAATCATGCCATTACCGCAGAGCCGATTGCAGTGGAAAAAGACGACAAAATCCCCACCTGTATGGAAAACAAAAAGACCAACCAGATCGGCGAAGACCTCGTCCGCATCTACGACGTCCCTGCTTCCACCGATAAAGATCCCTCTGGCTGGGTTTTGTGGGCGTTTATTCTCTTCTTTGCGATGATTGTCGCCGATGCAGGATATGGACTTCTTTACTTAGGCCTTGCCTTCTTTATTAAATTCAAATTTCCAAAACTCAAAGTCCAAGGAAAGAGATTTCTGAAACTCCTCTTCATCCTTTCTACCAGCTGCATCATTTGGGGAACACTCACGACTTCCTTTTTTGGTATCGGACTTGCACCGCAAAACCCCCTCTCCAATTTTTCCGTGATCAATACGATTGCAGAGATCAAAGCCGAGCACCACTACAAGAAAAAAGATGCAGTGTACCATGATTGGCTCCAAAAATATCCCCAAATTTCGGGAGCGAAAACAGGCAAAGAAATCCTCTCAAAAGCCTATACCGTCAAAGATGGCATCAAGAGCTATGATATGCAAAACGAGTATTCGAACAATATCTTGCTCGAATTTGCCCTTCTCGTTGGCGTCATCCACATCTCCCTATCGCTGCTGCGCTACCTCAAGAGAAAGTGGGCAAATATCGGCTGGGTGGCTTTTGCACTCGGCGGCTATCTCTACTTCCCCGATACTCTCAAAGCAACATCCCTTGTGGAATTTCTTGGGGGGGTTCCAAAAGATATTTCCGCATCCATTGGACTGCAACTGATGTATGGAGGGATTGGAGTGGCTGTCGTCCTTGCCCTCATCCAACGAAAATTGCGAGGTATTGGAGAAATCACAGAAATTGTGCAAGTTTTTGCCGATATCCTCTCATACTTGCGTCTTTATGCCCTTGCCCTTGCCAGCACGATTATGGCTCGTACCTTTAATGAAATCGGAATCAAAATCGGTCTTGTGCTTGGATCTGTGGTGATTTTAGGAGGGCATTGCATCAATCTCCTCCTTGGAACAATGAGTGGTGTCATCCATGGCCTACGTCTCAATTTCATCGAATGGTACCACTATAGCTTTGATGGGGAAGGAAAAAGCTTTAACCCTTTGCGAAAACTTAGAATGAAACAGGAGTAAATATTTATGGACTTTGCAATGATCGGCCCAGCCCTGGCACTCTCGCTCGGATGTATCGGAAGTGCGATCGGATGTGGAATTGCCTCAATGGCTTCTCATGCCGTCATGAGTCGTGTCGAAGAAAACCACGGACAATTCATTGGAATGGCGGTGATGCCCGCTTCCCAATCCATTTACGGATTTGTCTTGATGATCCTCATGAAAAACAACCTCGATGGCGGAAGCCTTTCCCCAATGACAGGTGTAGGAATTGGACTCTTTGTCGGCTTAGCGCTACTTGTTTCTTCTGCTTACCAAGGAATGTGTGCAGCTTCCGGGATACAAGCCTCTGCGAAACAGCCTGCGATACTTGGAAAGTGCTTTGCAACCCTTGGGATCATCGAGTCGTTTGCTCTCTTTGCCTTCGTCTTTGCGCTGATCCTCATTTAAAGGTCAAAAACCACGCAGTTCAATTTAGGATATAGGTGTTGCGTCAGAGTCGTCTTTCCCACTTGTCTGGTACCCGTTATGACCGGGCAAGAGAAATTTTCGAATAATTTCCTTATCCTTTTGCCGAGCTTGTGAGGGATATATCGGTGAATATTATCCTTATTCGCCTTTTTCCTTGATTTTTGATGATTGCATCATTAAATATCAGGCAAAAAGAGCCTAGATTATTTTTCCACGAATGAGATCTGTATGCAGTTTCAGGGAAAAAGCCTTCGCAAGATATTAGGAAAGTGCTTTGCGACCCTTGGAATCATCGAGTCGTTTTCGCTCTTTGCCTTCGTATTTGCACTGATCGTCATTTAAGATGGTTTGGTTTATGGCGCAAGGTGTTTCAAAGCATCGTCATCAAAGCTTTGTAAGAAGCACACCAAAAGCTCGACCATTTTATCGAAGTCAAATCGATCAGCAATACCATAAGGGGCATGAATATATCGCGTGGGGATCCCCAGATTGATGACATGCGTTCCACAGCCAGCTCCTTGCAGCCTGCAGCCATCTTGACTGAAATTGACACCTTCCGCTTCGTATTGAAAAGGGATGAGGTTATTTTGCGCTAACACTATGAAATATTCTACAAGCCCGTTGCTTGGGAGCATCGAGCTATCATATACAAAAATCGAAGGTCCTTTTCCAAGGCATGGATGATGAGAAAGATGATTGGGAAAGATGACAGGAAAGTCTCGCGCGACCCCAACCTCTACATTCACGACTACTTCGGGATGGGTGCTTGCAAAAACAGCTTGAGATCCCACCATCCAAAACTCTTCTTGGACAGTGGCTGCAAAAACGATCTCGCAGGGAAGTTCTTTCTCTGAGACATTTTTAAGAGCTGTTATGATTGCAGCAAGAGCTAAACGATCATCAAATGCTTTCGCACAATATCGCTCGGTATTGTTCATCACCTCAAATGCAACATCAGGGGTGATCGGAAGCCCTGGTCGAATTCCCAGTGCCTCGGCTTCCTCTTTCGATTTCACCCCAATATCTAAAAACAGCTGTTTTTGCGATATTGGGGGGAGTTTTGGGTATTCGACTATGACGTGTGAGGATTCCATTCCTGTAATCCCTTTAATAGGGCCTTTCGGTGTAGAAATGACCCACTTTTGCCCAACGACGACCGGATCTACCCAGTTGCCAATAGAATCAAAGACAATAAACCCCTCTTCTGTAATCTCTCGGATAAGAAATGCCACCTCATCCATGTGAGCCATCAGCAAAACTCGAGGCTTACCAGCTGCCATTTCTCGAAAACCAAGAAGATTGCCCAAATGATCTGTTTGCATGGAAAATTGTAGCTCTTCAAGCTCGCGCTTCAAAATGTCACGAACTGGTCCTTCAAAGTTTCCACTACCTGGTGCATTCGAAAGATCGCGAATGAGCTCTAAAGTCGGGTCCTGCTCAGATGCAAATCCCAAGGATGACAGGACGAGAATCAAGATGAAACACGAGATTTTGAACATAGCTATTCCTTAATTTGTACGGTAGATAAGCTAGTGAATCTTTACTTTTCTTGAAAGGAATATTTTATAAGTGTAAGCGCAACACTATAATATCACCCCTCTCCAAGACTAAAATGTCACCTTTGAATTTGAACAAAGGAGACAGATACCTTGGAGAAAATGATGAGTGTAAAGGAAGCGGGGCGGCTTAGTGTCATGGAGCAACTCGATAAAATTGATCGGTTTACAATATTCACTCTGAATGGATACAATGCTTCCCTAATTTAGGAGGGTTTTATGTCAGCAACGAAAACGGTTACAGCTCCTGTTTCAGAAGCCTCATTAGCAGAAAGCAGAAGAGCAAGGATGAAGCGAGCAGCAGTTGAGAAAATTGATACTACAGCCAATAAAACAGGAAACGCTGCTGTTTCTGCAATTGAATTTTGCCATCAACACAAAGGGTCAGTGAAACAAGCCGGGGAGGCATGCGGTGCCGTAGGAGGCGCTGCTTTAGGAACTGCACTTTCTGCCGAAACTGGATTTTTTACGGCAGCAGTGGTTGTGCCTGTAACAGCTGGCGCTGGAAAAATGTTAGGAGGCAAGGCTGCTGAATGTGCGGTTGATGGATGTCATAACCGTGTTGCTCCGAAAATACCTGGCTGTGCACAAGCAACCGCTGATTGTACGGGAAAGGTTGCCGAAAAAGGCATTGATTGCGCGGTTGATTCAGCAGAGACATGTGCACAAGGAACACGTAATCTTACAAATCGTGTTTCTGCATGTTTCTAAGTAATTTGTGTATTGATGAGTTGTTGAAACGCTTGCCTTATAATAAATATCCTGCAAACGAATTGTTTCCGTGATCCTTCTTGAAGGAGGAAGTATGTCAGTATCTGGAGCTACATTATCCGCCCCAGGACATACGTCAATACCCGACCAAACTACTCCCAAGCTTTCATATGAGCATGTAGACGGGGGTTTTTACTATACAGTTGCCCATTCAGCTAGAGGAAGTACATTTGTCTCTCTTCCAGGCTTCACGGCAGCGCAAGTTCAGGAGTTGATTGAAGATAAAAAAAGTTTTTTTCCTCCTGAGAATTTTGATGGAAATGAGTCATTTGGTTTTGCGCATGGGTGGCAAGTTGGCTCAAACAAGGTTGGGATTGTTGCTGAAGACGGAGTCCTCTGCTGTACTGTCTATGATGAGGCTGGGGCAGCCATTCATGATGAAGAAATCCCTCAAATCGATTGTAAGGGAAAACCTTTACCTGCAGGGGAAATTTACTGTAGATACTTGCAGTCGATTTCCTTTGTTGACTCGGACGGGAAATCCCGTTTTCTTTACTATGTTGGTGAAGCAACTTCGACATTGACTTGGGTAGATAAAATCTTTTCTTGTTTGCATCCGACATGGGTATGGGAGGACAAAACCCTTTCTCTTTTGGAAAATGATGGGCTATTGATGTGGGAGTTATTTGATCGAGCTACAGGAACAAAACATTGCATAGCTTTTGCAAATACTTTTCTAGAAAATCCAGATAATAATTTTTATGAGGAACGCTTTTATAATGAACTGCCTCATGAAGATTGTCCCGTATTTTTGTTAGGTCAAGAGCGTGTCAATGTCGGTCAATTGCTGGATTGTGCGTCTGTTGAAAATAAAGTATTATTGACCCGTAGAATAGCAGAACTTATCCAAACATATTCTTTGAAAGTTTGGGGTACAGCAATTCATCAAATCCAATATCTCTCATTTAGACCTTCGAAAGCTTATATAAGTATTCAAAGTCGATTAGATCGGAAAATTACAGTAGATGCCTCACATTATGCCATTACCCTCGTGAATAGTAAGGCTCCTAGCCCAAAATGGCCATTTGGTCATGCTATTCTTCTCATAGAGAAAGTCAACAAACATCATCAATATAAAATGATGCGTGCTGATTTGACCGTCGAAGGAGGTTGGCGTGCAGCAATAACTGGGATTCATCCAGGAATAGTTAGATATGTGCAAATTCCTGATCCAGAATCTTTTTCTTATGATTCCAAGACCGAAACATGGTCTCTTCCACGAGATAGGGTCAAACTCATGATCTATGAGATAAAAAAAGCGATAAGAATGCAAAGTCAAGAAGGTACGGATAACCCTGTTTTTTTCTGTGGACCGGGACATGGAACAATTTTTACTCCTAAATTTTTTCAAACGAATCTTGGTCCAAGAAGGGTTGAAAACTGTCTCTCCTGGTCAGTAAAAAAACTTCTCTCATGTGGGGCTGAATTTTATCATCTTCCTGAAGGTGTGTTTATGAACCGGCCAGCTGCATATATTTCTTCCTATGCAAGCGATTGCGAAAGAGCAAAAAGATCACAAGGTGAAGAAATTATGCGGGTCCAAAGAATCTTCGGCATTGATCGAAGAACTGAAATTCCTGTTCGTCCTCTTCAAGACAGAACTTCACTTAGATATCGATTTGTTCGAAACATGCTGGGTTTTCGTCACTTGCCTTTGATGAGCCACGGACCATTGCAGGAAATATTGATCGGAAGAATGGGGGAATTAATCCAACGCTTTTTTCCGACTTTAGAAACAGATTTAGAAACGTTATACCAGCTATCCCAACGCGTAAAGATCGGACTTGTCTTTTATGCCTTCTTCTCAAGCTCTTATGAGGATAAGAAGAAACATTCAAAGGGTATTCGAGACCTGTTAATGAGTAGGGACCCTGAAACTGCACGTATTGCCAAAGCTCAATTTTCCTTCTATTTTCCAACAACATCTATGGAACGTTTTATTGAAAATCAACGCTTTTCTTAAAGAAAATTTGCAAAAAACTATGAAGCCAAAAAAGACAGCCCCCTCTCAAGGGCCTTTTATGAAAATCCAGGTGAAAAAAAATTGTATTAGGAAGAAACCATGAAAATATCCGACGCTTTCAACTCTGAATCATTAGACGCTCCTGCTGCAACTTTGCCAAAACAAAAACATCAAGTTCGAATTGCTCTTGTCTCACATATATTGAGGGTAATCAGGGGCAATGAAGAGCGCATGCGACTTGAAAGAAGCGTCAAACCTCATGAAAAGTATTGTATTCTCCCCTTAGCGAAAAAAGTTACTCCATACATGCATCAAGGTATAAAAAGAGTTCTTCGAGGTCGGCTTCCATCTGATCCAGTCACAACTACTCAGGCTTTGCGTTATATAAAAATACTGAAAGTGATTGGGAACTGGCTGGCTAGGCAAAATGCCATGAAAGTTCCAGGGCTTAATTATTTCCATCAATGTATCATCGTGGCTGGACGCTACCTCTTTGTTGCTACTCGGGATGCAGGAAATATTTTAAATTTACCTGAAGAAACAAGGAGAGGAGTGGAGGGCGTTTGCAAAATTGCAAAAGAGGAACTCGATAGGGCAGCTGATCGTTATCGAGCTTCTCTAAAGGGTGAGTGTGATACTGCTAGTTCAAGCAAGTCTGTTAAAGGCAAAGGGTCTACAGCCAGTGCTGCTTTGGGAGGACTCCTATTAGCATCAAGGACAGCTGTTCGTAGAAAAACTGCAGAAAAAAAAGGTCAAAAAGCAAAAACCGTTGCGGCCCAAAATCCAAAAGAACCTAGTCCGAAGGAAAAATTGCTTAGAAGCGCAATGAGCAGGGGAATTCAGATTGGTGGTGCCATTGGATTAGAGGTGTTCAAAGATGAGGCTATCCGAGGGATTTCAGCATTGGAAACAACATTACGCCAAAAAGGGATTGCTCTAGCAGCGGATCGCTCTTCTTATTTTGCCTTGCATCAATTGACAAAATTAGCGCTTCGTATCACTTTCATATATGGAGCATCTTGTGTTTTTCAGCAAATAGCCCCGACTTTTCTAAGCCAGTCTTTGCCATTTCTAACCGTCTCAATTTACAAAATTGCTAACATTGTATTGTGGGCTAATTTATTAATGCCTACCATTAGCGATTTACATGACGAATATGAAAAGGAATGTGATCTTTCTCCACCAACAGGTCTTCCTACCCGCGATCAATTTGCTAGTTTTGTCCGTGAATTTATCCGAAAGATCTTAGAAGAAGCTCAGGAAAAACAGAATTTACTTAAGTTTAGAGAAAACTTTGAAGAAAGAATATCTGCAACCGAAAATTCTTGACAAGAATAGAAGATCAGAGAAAACTTGTTCGCGTTTTTAAAACTAATTTACTCAAGGAGGATGAATATGTCAGCACCATCAGCGATTACTGGGGAATTGTCACCAGCAAAGAGTAGACGAGAGCGGATGAAACGTGCCGCTGTGGAAGGGGTCGAAAGCGCAACTCCTAAAATCAAAGCGGCTTTACATTCAGCTGCAAATGCTGTCGAAGAAAATGCCGGACAATGTGGCGAACTTTCAGCTGATCTGATAGAGAGCATGCTTACAAGAAATGATAGAGGAGAAAATGAACCTGGTACACTCGAAAGTGTAAGGGGACCTGTTTCTTCGTGTTGTACTACATCCGTTGAATCTGCTGTACAAGCCACCCGACCTCACATAGACCCGGCTGTAAATAGAACTGCTGCCTGCTCAAGTCGTGCAGCAGAAAGAGGCATTGATTGCGCAGCTGATTCAGCAAATACATGTGCACAAGGGACACGTAGCCTTACAAGTCGTGTTTCTGATTGTTTCTAAGTAAGCTGCGTATTGATGAGTTGCAAAACCAACTTCCTTGCGGTGATTATTTTGCAAACGCTTTGTTTCCGATATTCATTTTTTAAGGAGAAGTCATGTCAGTATCTGGAGCTACACAATCTGCATTTTTGGATAGTTCAAGACCCGTACAAATCCCTCCCGAACTTACTTATGAGTGTGCGGAGGGGGGGTTTTACTATACGGTTGCCCATTCAGCTAGAGGACGTGAATTTGTCTCTCTACCAGGCTTCACTGCAACGCAAGTTCAGGAGTTGATTGAAGGAAGTAATTTTTATCCTCCTGAGAAGTTTGATGATCTGTCATTTGGTTTTATGCATAGATGGCCAGTTGACCGGTACACGGTTGGGATTGCTGTTGAGGATGGAGTACTCTGTTGCATTGTCAAGGATGAAACTGGATCAATTATTCATGATGAAGAAATTCCTCAAACCGATGGTGATGGCAGCCCTTTACCTGCAGGAGAAATTTATTGTAGATACTCACGATTGACTCCTTTTATAAACGCAGATGGAAAAGTCAGTTTTTTTTGCTTTGTTCGTCCAAAAAGAGAAGAGGGGACACTTCCGACATGGGAATGGGGGGATAAAACCCTTTCTCTTATGGAAGATGATGGGCAATTCATGTGGCAGTTATTTGATCGAGCTACAAAAACAACTTGTCGCATCCCTTTTGCAAGCACCTGGCTAGAAAATCCGGATGAAAATTTTTACGTGGAGCGCTTCTATAATGAATTTCCTCCTGAAGATTGCCCAAAATTTTTATTAGATCAAGAGCGTGTCAATGTTGGCCAATTGCTGGAATGTGCTTCTGAGGAGAATAAAGAAGTACTGATCCATAGAATAACAAAACTTATCCAAACCTATTTCCTGAAGGTTTGTGTCACACCAGATAATCAAATCCAATCTGTCCTATTCAGACCTTCGACAGCTTATATAAGTACTCAAAGTCGACTGGATCCAAAAATCACAGTTAGTGAGTCCCGTTGGGCCGTTACCCTTGTGAATAGTAGGGCCCCTGACCGCGAATGGCCGTTTGGTCATGCTGTTCTTCTCATTGAGAAAGTCAAAGATGGTCGATATAAATTGATGAGAGCGCATTTTACTGTTGATGGGGACAAAAAGGACGCACTATTTGGGATTTCTCCAGGAAAAGTTGAGCATTATGAAGTACCCCCATCTTGTCGTTATCATTCAAAGACCGAAACATGGTCTCTTCCACGTTTCAAAGTTGAACGAATGATCGCTGAGATAAAAAAAGAGAAAAGGATGCAAGAGCAAGGCACCCCTGTTTTGTTTAGTGGACCTGGAAGTGAAACTATTTTCACATCCGCATCCATTCAAACTCCAGACGGTCCAAGAAGGGTTGAAAACTGTCTCACCTGGGCGGTCGACAAGCTTCTCAAATATGGTGCAGAGTTTTATCATCTTCCTGAAGGCATATTTATGAACCGGCCAGCAACCTATATTTCTTCATATGAAAGATCTCGCGATAGTGCAAAAGAAACTAGGAGTGAAAGGGTAAAAGCGATCCTAATGGTAAGAATGGTCGAAGAAATCTGCGGTATCGATAGTTACCGAAGAATTAAAATCCCTCCTCTTTATCTATCACGTAGACGTTCTCTTGAAGAACGACTGATCGAGGTTGGTCGTAGCAGCAATTTACTGGAGATGGGGGTTACTATATTTTGTGAGGACATGTGCATGACATTCGGAAAGAAGGGGGTGGAATTATCAAAAGTTGTGGATGCAAAGGTAATAAAGATGGTGTCCTCAAAGAATTTTTCTCAGAGGAAAAAATCTTAACCAAAGAGGTATACGCTCATGAAAAAATGTGATCTTTCACAAAATAAAAATCCATCAGGGATTTCAGTTCAATCAGCTCTCGAAGAAGTGTTGCGCAATGGAGCTAGAAAAATGCTTTAATGCCTTGCAACGAACGTTTTGCAAACGAATTGTTAAGGATTTTCCAACAATCATTTTTTAAGGAGACATTATGTCAGTATCTGCGGCTATACAATCTGCTTCTTTTGATAGTTCAATACCCGACCAAATCTCTCCCAAACTTACTTATGAGTATGTGGACGGAGGATTTCACTATACTGTTGCCTATTCAACAAGAGGACGTGAATTTATCTCTCTTCCCGGCCTCACGGCAACTCAAGTTCAGGAGTTGTTTGAAAATGGAAAGGTTTTTCCTCCAGAGAATCTTGATGGAGGTGAGTCATTTGGTTTGACACATGGGTGGCATATTGACCGATACACAGTTGGGATTGTTGCTGAGGATGGAGTTCTCTGGTGCACTGTCTATGATGAAGCTGGGACAATCATTTATGATGAAGGAATCCCTCAAACCGATAGTAATGATAATCCTATACCTGCAGGGGAAATTTACTGTAGATACTTGCGATCAACTCCTTTTGTTAACCCGGACGGAAAACCTACTATTTTGTGCTTTGGTCGTCCAACAGATGGAGATGATGCACTTTCGACATGGGAATGGAAGGATAAAATTCTTTCTCTTGTGAAAGATGATGAGCAATTCATGTGGCAGTTATTTGACCGAGCTACAGGAACAACTAGCCGTCTTGCTTTTGCAAACACCATGCTAGAAAATCCGGATAAATATTTTTTCAAGGAACGCATCTATAATGATTTGCCTTATAAGCCTTCTGAAGGTTGCCCAGTATTTTTATTAGAACAAGAGCGTGTCAATGTTGGCCAATTGATGGAATGTGCTTCTGATGACAGTAAAGAAGAATTGATCCGTAGAATAACAAAACTTATCCAAAACCATCTTCTGAAGATAGTAACTTCAGATAATCAATTAAAAGGTGTCATATTCGAGCCTTTGATGCCTATAATAAGTACTCAAAGTCAATTGGATCCAACAATTCCAGTTGATGCATCCCGTTGGGCCGTTACCCTTGTGAATACTACGGCTACTAGCACTGGTCATGCTGCTCTTCTCATTGAGAAAGTCAACAAACGTGGTCATTATCAAATGAGGATAGCTCATTTGACTTTCAGGGGAGGTACAAGTGGAACAATAGCAGGGATTCATCCAGGAAGAGTTAAATATGAGAAAGTTGTTGGGGAATCTTATCCTTATCATTCAAAGACTGAAACATGGTCTCTTCCACGAGATAGAGTCAAACCCATGCTCGAAGAGATAAAAAAAGAGAAAAGTTGGCGAACAAGCAATCCTGTTGTTTTTGCTGGACGTGGAAATGGAACTATTTTCATGCCTGCATCCAGTCAAACTCCCGTTGGTTCGAGAAGGGTTGAAAACTGCCTCAACTGGGCGGTCAACAAACTTCTCTCTTGTGGAGCAAAGCTGTATCATCTTCCTGAAGGTGTATTGATGAACCGGCCAGCAGAATTTATTTCTTCATATGAAAGATCACGCGAAAGAGCAATTGAAGTGCACTATAATAGGTTTGGAAACAATTTGTTCCAAGAAATCTTCTGTACCGGCAGGGACCGAAGAATTGAAATTCTTCCTCGTCCACTTCAAGGTAGACGTTGTCTTAAACATCGATTGGATGATCTGACTTTTAGAAGATATCCCATGAGACTGCGGATGTTCATTGCATATCATCACGCAATGTTACGAATAAGAGTGATGTTTTTGTGACGATTGTAAAAGAAGCTATTGAAACTGCACTTGGAGAAAAAGAACTCCTTCTAATTTAACTTTCATGAGTTATCATCTTTTCTCCAAGTAAGAAAAAGTTTCTTGGAATAAAGGATGTGGTCAAAGAGTCCAAGTGTTTTACTAAAGGTGCTTGAGTTCGACGCGCACTTTTAGAATTTGCTTTAAGATGTTCTCGAGGATGGCCCTTTCAGGCTTTGCCTCATAAGCCTCAAGATTGGATGTGATCTGACGGATCATGTCGACCAGTCGATCGTCATTAAATGTATTGGTTGCCTCATGGATTCGGGCTTGGATCGCGCGCAAGCGCTCCAAGTCGGGAACCGATTCTCCAAGGGCAGATTCGAGCTCAGCAATAGCCGTTTTTAGCATTTTTCCACCTCGGTGCGGCTGCTGAGGAAAGGGGCGCACATGAAAAGGGTCCTTTGGATGTTCCATTATTTCACTCCATTCGCTATATAAATCATATATATGGGATTGCCATTTTGGACTCAATCGATTTCTGAGGTTAGTCAGTATCTTAAAACTGATGTCTCTACAGGACTAGAACCGGCAGAAGCAAAACAAAGACTCGAAGAGTACGGCCTCAATCAATTGCCACGCAAAGGGCGCGTTGTCTGGTGGAAATTGCTCCTGCGGCAATTTTCGAGCTTCATTGTCTGGCTTTTGATTGGAGCTGCAGTGGTTGCGGGTCTCGTTGGAGAAGTCGTCGACTTCTGGGCGATCATTGCTATCGTCGTTCTCAATGCTCTGCTCGGATTTTTTCAAGAATTTCGAGCGGAGAAATCTTTGGAAGCATTGCAAAAACTCGCGTCTCCAACCTCTAAAGTCATCCGGGCAGGCAGGTTGCAAATTCTCCCTTCAGAGCAAATTGTTCCAGGTGATTTGCTCTTACTTGAAGCTGGGGATAGTGTTCCAGCTGATGGACGGATCCTCGATTTAGCCCATATGGCAGTCGATGAAGCTTCCCTTACAGGAGAATCGATTCCCGTCGACAAACAGATCGGGATTCTGGAAGGAGACCTTCCTGTAGGGGATCGAACCAACATGGTTTTCATGGGAACAACGGTTGTCCGGGGCAAAGGTCATGTCCTGGTTACAAGCACGGGCCTCGCCACAGAAATTGGAAGCATCGCATCGCAGTTACTGAAGGTAGAAAAAGAAGAGACTCCACTCCAACGACGTCTCAACCAGCTTGGCAAGCGCCTTGTCTATATTTGTCTTGGCGTTGTGGCCGTTGTATTTGGTCTTGGCCTTTTGCGAGGGAGTGGAATTGTGGATATGCTTCTGATTTCTCTCAGTCTTGCCGTTGCTGCTATCCCGGAAGGATTGCCTGCAGCCGTCACCATTTCTCTATCGATTGGGGTGCGCAAAATGGTAGAGAAAAAAGCGCTGATTCGCCGCCTTTCTTCCGTTGAAACCCTAGGCTCTACTAATGTCATTTGTACAGATAAAACTGGCACACTCACCCAAAATACAATGACCGTAAAAATCATTTGGGTCGATCGAAAATGGATTGAGATTGGAGGCGTGGGATATGCGCCAGAAGGGGAGATCAAAGGAGAGGCTCCCGATCTCAATTTAGCCCTGAAGATTGGAACTCTTTGCAACAATGCCAATATTCTGCAAGAAGAAGATGTTTGGGTTGTAGCCGGTGATCCCACTGAAGGGGCACTTCTCACAGCAGCTGGCAAAAGAGGCTTGTCAAAAGCAGAGCTCGAAAAAGAATACCACTTCATCGAAGAAATTCCGTTTGATTCCGAACGGAAAATGATGAGTGTTCTGCGGAAAGATGGCGGAGAAAACAAGCTATTCGTGAAAGGAGCCCCCGATGTACTGATTAAGCGGGCAAAAAAATGTCTCATTGACGGTCGTGAAGTCCCCATAGACAAAAAAGAGATTTCTGAAATCAATTCCCAGCTTGCTTCAAAAGCCTTCCGGGTACTTGCCGTGGCCTACCAGACCAATATGGAGGCCCCTTTGGAAGAAGATCTCGTTTTTGTGGGACTCATTGCCATGCACGATCCGCCTCGTCCTGAAGTGAAAGATGCCATTGCCACATGCAGCGAAGCAGGCATTAAAACCGTCATGGTGACAGGGGATCACAAAAAAACTGCTCTGGCAATTGCCAGCGAACTGGGTATGAAAGATGGGATCGCAGTCGATGGAGTCGAGCTGGAAACTTTGTCAGATGAAGAATTAAAAGGAGTCACCGTATTTTCACGCATCAGCGCCGATCACAAGCTTCGCATCATCAAAGCCTATAAAGAGCAGGGAAAAGTCACGGCTATGACGGGCGATGGCGTCAACGATGCTCCTGCAGTACAGGCTGCAGATATTGGGATATCGATGGGAATCACTGGGACCGATGTGACCAAAGCAAGCTCGGATATGATCATCCTCGATGACAATTTTGCTTCCATCGTCTCCGCGGTCGAACAGGGGAGGGGCATCTATGACAACATTGTCAAATTTGTCAGCTACCTCCTCTCTTCCAATATTGCTGAAATCCTCGTCATTTTTCTCGTCATGCTATTTGGCTTTACCGCACCCGGTGGCGCTCCCTTTGTCCCTCTGCTTCCAGTCCAACTTCTTTGGATGAACCTCGTCACTGATGGCTTTCCAGCTATCAGCCTTGCCATGGATCCGATTGATCCCCGCGTCATGAGGCGCCCGCCCCGCCCTCGCACCGAAGAAATCTTAAACCGGCGGTTTGCTCTCCTCATCTTCTCCATCAGCATTCTCGTCACCGTAGGAGCGCTTATTGCTTGTTTCATTGGGCTGAGAACAAGCGCTAGCTTAGCGCAGACCATGACCTTTACCACCCTCATCGTTCTTGAACTTGTCCGGGCCCAAATGATCCGCAAGCAATATCGGATGAAACTTTTTTCGAACCCATATCTCATTGTTGCCCTTGCTAGCTCATTTCTCCTTCAGCTAGCTGTTCTCTATATTCCTTCACTTCAAATCGTCTTTGGAACGGTGCCGTTAACCATCACCCATTGGGGCATCATCTTTGCCATTGCCATTGCTCTCTGGTGGCTGGGCCTCTTCGTGACAAAAATCTTTTCGAAACGTTAGACTCTAACCGTAAAACTTTTTTTTCATTGCAAAACGTTTGGCTTATAAGTTACACTTATGAATAAGATACGAATCGAACTTTATGAGACTCTTGAAGGAAATTGCCCCTTCGAAAAGTGGTTTCTCCAAGCTACCTCTTCCATTCGGGCAGTGATTCAATCAAGACTGGATAGAATTGGAAAAGGGAATTTCGGAGATGTTAAAAAAATTGCTGGTGCTAGAGGCCTCTACGAAATTCGACTGCACATTGGACCTGGATATCGAATTTACTTCACAAAAATAGGTGAAGAAATTGTCATCCTTTTATGCGGTGGGGTGAAAAAGAGCCAACAAAGAGATATAAAAAAAGCTCAAGAATATTTAATGGATTATCTAACAAGGAAAAAAAGATGAGTTTGACAAAGTCATGGGAAAAAGTCCTTCACAAGTCTCTTGAAGATCCCTCCAATATTCTTCATTATCTCAATATTTCTCTTCGAGATGAGGATACAGATATGTTCCTCATTGCTCTAAAAAATATATCAAAAGCTCATTTGGGAGGAATGACAGCTCTTTCTGAAAAGACAAATTTCAGCCGAGAAAGTCTCTATCGCACCTTGTCACTGAATGGAAATCCTCGTTTTTCTACTCTCCTAGCTATTTTAGACGCTCTAGGTTTTCAGCTGGCAATTGAACCGAAAATGCGTAAGAAAAAAGCTGCAAAAAAAGTCGTTCGCGGGAAAAGAAGAAAAACCGCCTCAAAAAAAACACAAAGTCGAACAATCCGAAAAAAGCGAAAAGTTCCTTCATAAAACATACTGTAATTGCACTTGATCCTTAAGGCTTATATACCTTACAAAAAAAGGTATGACCCTTGAAATCATACAAACCGATCAGCCACCCATTATTGCTAAGCAAATTGGCACCATCCAAGATGTGATTGAAGGGAACATCCCCAAAGAGCAAATGAGCAAAAAAATCAATGCTGATGCCTTCGCCTATGGTTTTGAATTGGCGACTCCAAAAGAGCCCTCTTCTTTGGGGGAAGCAGTCATGGTGGGTGGACGGTGCTATACCACATCGACGGATGAAAAGTCATCGGAGTACGGCAAGGTGATTTATGGTCGAGAGTTCATTCCCGGTGGTGTATTTATCATACCCCATGGCGCTAAGCCCACACACAAAGTATCACTATCGCAGCCTGGGCTGCCTTTCGAACAGTTCTATCAAGAAATTCACCAACAAGTAAAAAAACCGTATGCTTTCGTGGGCCTGTTTCACTTTGAAACGTTTCATGCAGCAGCGATTTCCAAGCCACCTATTCATGGAGAAAATATTTTTTCCCATAAAAAAAGCTACTACGCCTTTCCGCAAGTGCACCTTGAAGATGTTTTGGGTTTTGTGATGGGGGTTGTAGCACACAAAGAAGACCTTGAAAAAACGCATCTGGAAACGGTTCTCTACAAGAACCCCTTCGATACGAAATCGACGCTCGTTTCCCATTCCCATGCGCTTCTGCTCAATCAATCCGTTCCAAACATTGAGGACATCACCCCCCAGCATGTAGAGCATTGCTTGCATCTATTCAATGAGGGGACCACCATCCGAAATTTCGAAGCGGACATTTTTACGATACAAACTACAGAGGCGTTTTCATGAAAAAAAATGGTGCACAAATTCTCGCGCAGTGCCTTGTGGAGCTTGGCGTCAAATACATCTTCGGAATTCCCGGTGCAAAAATCGACGCCCTCTTTGATGCCCTCATCGATACTTCCATAAAGGTCATTCTCTGTCACCACGAACAAAATGCAGTTTTTATGGCTGGGATCATGGGGCGATTAACAGGAAAACCTGGAGTGGTGCTTGTCACATCGGGTCCTGGTGTTTCCAATCTCATCACAGGACTGCTCACCGCTACTACCGAAGGGGATCCGATTGTTGCTCTTGGAGGGAATGTTTCCCGCTCCATGAAACTCAAAGAAGCCCACCAAAGCACGGACAATGTCCGCATCACAGAAGCCGCAACAAAATCGAGCGTTGAAGTTTCCCTTGCAGAAAATATTCCTGAAATCATCGAAAATGCTTTCCGAACGGCACAGACCCCTCGGGCAGGAGCCGTTTTTGTCAGCATACCGCAAGATGTCCTTCTTGAAGATGCCTCGAAAGTCAAGCCGATCGCGCTCTCACCCCCAGCTACAGGTCCTGCGCCAAAAGACTCCATTGAAAAGGCCGCAAGGCTCTTTGCCCAAGCAAAAACTCCCGTTCTCCTTTTGGGACTTGAGGCTAGCCGCAGGGAAAATGCAACCGAAATTCGCAATCTCTTAAGCAAAACGCGCATTCCGACGATCAGTACCTATCAAGCTGCAGGAGTCATTCCCAAAAGCCTTCTAGATTGCTTTGTTGGAAGAGTCGGTCTTTTTAAAAATCAACCCGGTGATCAACTTTTAGATGAAGCGGATCTTGTCATCACAATTGGATATAGTCCTGTCGAATATGTTCCAGAAATCTGGAATTCCAAAGGCAAGAAACAGATTATCCACATCGACTATAAGCCTGCCAACATTCATAGTGCATATGCCCCTACCGTCGAAAATATTGGTGACATCTCCAAAACCCTCCGTCTCCTTACCGAGCAGTTTCCTACTCGAGCAACAGTCCAAAACGGCGAAAAAATCGCAAAACTCCAAAACGAACTCGATGAAAAAATCAGTAAAGGGAAATCTCTCAAAGGAAAATTGCTTCATCCCTTGCGCTTCATCCATGACATTAACCAAGTAATCGATGAGAAAACGACCATCGTCAGCGATATAGGCACTCACTACATGTGGCTGGCTCGCTATCTCTTTTCTCATCAGCCACACCATCTTCTATTCAGTAATGGACAGCAAACACTTGGCGTTGCGCTTCCCTGGGCAATTGCAACGCGCTTGATTCGCCCTGAGGGTCAAATTATCTCTGTCTCAGGGGATGGGGGCTTTCTCTTTTCTGCAACCGAACTTGAAACGGCCGTCCGCGAAAAACTTTCGTTCGTTCATTGCGTTTGGTGCGATGGCGCCTACGACATGGTACGGCAACAACAGCTCATCAAATACAACCGGGAAACTGCCGTTGCATTCAACCGCATCAATCATGTCCAATTCGCAGAAAGTTTTGGTGCCAAAGGCTATCGAGTCGAGGGCAGTGAGGAGTTTCTTCCCACTCTGAAAAAAGCGCTCTTAGATGAAGGCCCTGTCCTCATCGAGATCCCCATTGACTACTCGCATAATCGCGAACTCTTTGAGCTCACCCGCGAACCTGGTCATTAGAGGTCTGAGTCTTCTTCTTTGAAATCGAGTGACATATTCTTTAAGACACTGAATATTAACAGCTTAATCCAATTTATTAAAACATTTTTTTATTGACTTTTAAATTAATTTTTATTATAATTAATTTAGAGTGAAATAGTAA
>QIGB01000100.1 GCA_003228815.1 Chlamydiota bacterium
GGCTTACCTCGATTGTACGTCTAGCGCCGGATGCGCAATTAAAAAACTACGCATGCCCCGATGTGTTTAATGTCATGTCGTGGGCTAAGCAGACTTTAAACACTATAACACAGGAGCGGCATTGCCTCCCAGCCCTAAAGGACTGGATATCCATGCCGTCATATAGATAAACAAAATTGCACTCTTTTTTCTGATCTTTTGTGCCATCTATTCGCAGCAGAAAGAGAAAACTGTTTTTCTTTCTATTTTAGCACGAGATCATGCTCTTGTATTACCTCGCTATTTGGAATGCATCGAAAAACTTGACTATAACAAAAAAGCGATCAGTATTTATATCCAAACTGAAAGAAATCGAGATGAAACTGAAGAGATTTTAAGAAAGTGGGCAGAAGAGAATTACGATAACTATGCCCGGATCATTTTTGACACAAATATCGATCCCGAAGATCCCGATGGATTACAATATTATAGTGCGATCAAAAACAAGGCATTACAAAAGGCCAAAGAATCCAAAGCAGACTATTTTTTTCTCGTCGATTGCAGTAGTCTAATAGCTCCCCAAACTTTAAGCAGTTTGATCCATGAGGAAAAGCCGATCGTAGCTCCTATGCTTCGTGCGATCCCTGAAATCAGGGATCCTTTTAGCAATTTTTTTTGTGATGTTTCTGAGAATGGGTATTTCAAAGAACACCCTGAGTATTGGTTGATTCTCAATGAAATAAAAGTAGGAACATTTGCTGTTCCACTTGTTCACTGCACCTATTTGGTAGAAAAAGCTTATTTGGACAAACTACAGTATTTGGATGGGAGCGAAGATTTTGATTTTATTGTGTTTGCGAGGAGTGCTCGAGAAAATCAAGTCGAGCAATTTATCTGCAATAAACAGATATTTGGGGTTCTTTTCCATTTCAAGAAAGACCCCATAGTTAATAAAGATGAGAAATCTCGATTGCAACATATTTTGAGCCTTCCTGCATTATGAGACCATCGCACAACTGCTTTCGGCAGGAGAATTTTGAATTTTTTGGATTAATTGGAATGTGTAGCACGTTCAAAAAGAGTTTGAAAATTGTTCTTTTATTCCCACTTCTCATCCTTTTTGGATTTGCACACCTAAACGGTGATTTAGCAATTCATTCTACTGACAATGGAGAACATCTTTTTTCTTCTAAATTTACTTACGGCCTAGAAAAACTTGATGAGGATTTAAGTCAAACAGCAGAGAAAACGTCTTTACCTTTGACAGAGGAAGAAATACCTCTGGGTAATCAAACTGTTTTCTTTGCTATTTTGGCCCGCAATAAAGGACATCTTTTACCGAGATATCTAAAATCGATTGAAAACCTCGACTATGAAAAGAAACTGATCACAATCTACATCAATACGAATAACAACGAAGACGATACCGAAGAAATTCTACAGAGTTGGGCTAAAAAAAATAAAAATCAGTACCAAAAAATCATCTTTGAGAAGCATCACATAGAAGAAATGCCCGAATCAAATCCCCATCAGTGGTTCAAAGCGCGTTTTAAAATCCTTGGCGAGATCCGGAACCACAGCTTAAAACTCGCATGGGAATCTGGGTGTGACTTTTATTTTGTTGTTGATTGCGATAATTTCATTGCTCCTTGTACTCTCAAAACGCTTGTCGAAAAAGATAAGCCAATCATTGCCCCCCTTCTCTATGATATTCCTAGAAAGAATGATTTTTTTTTGAACGGTTGGTTTGCTGTTGATGAGAATGGCTACTATAAAAGTCATCCTGATTTTTGGTTGTGCTATTATCGGATCAAAATAGGTACATTTAAAGTTCCGCTTGTTCATTGCACTTATCTTGTGAAGACAGAATATTTAGATCAATTGACCTATACTGATGATACTGATGACTGGGAATTTATTATATTTTCAAGATCAGCAAGAAATCACAATATTGACCAATATTTTTGTAATGAGAAAGATTTTGGGGTTCAATTTGCATTGGGTGCAAAGATTCCTCTCGAAGAAGAGAAACGACAAGTAAAACCCTTTCTTGCTATTCCATGAACAGAAAATCCCGAGAAGAAATCCCCGGGATTCTTCAAAGAATTAGAAGCCCATGCCTCCCATTCCAGGCATGCCGCCGCCCATTCCGCCCATTCCTCCCATGCCATCCATTGGAGGTCCTGCAGGTTGTGCTGACTTGGGCTCTGGTTTGTCGGTGATCATGCAAGAAATGGTGACCAAGATTCCAGCAATCGAACAAGCATTCATGAGTGCGCTTTTTGTCACGAGAACAGGGTCGATCACGCCTTCTTTGATGAGATCGCCAAAGCTGTCTGTAAGCCCATTGTATCCAAAGGCTCCCTCTTTCTCGGCAATCTTTTCGGCAATCATATTGCCTTGCTGGCCACAGTTATCGGCAATGGCAATCGCAGGTGAGAGTGTCGCTTTGCGAACAATTTCGACACCAATCATCTCTTCAGGACTGAGTTTCAGATTGTCAAGAGATGAAGCTGCGCGAATGAGGGCTACACCACCGCCGGCAACGATGCCTTCGAGAACAGCAGCGCGAGTGGCATGAAGAGCGTCTTCTACACGAGCTTTTTTCTCTTTCATTTCTGTTTCTGTAGCCGCACCAATTTCAATGACTGCGACACCGCCGGTCAGTTTTGCAAGACGTTCTTGCAGTTTTTCTTTGTCATAATCTGAAGTGCTGTTTTCAATCTCTGCGCGGATTTGCTGCGCACGTTTTTCGATTTCGGATTTGTCACCAGCGCCTCCAACAATCGTGGCCTCTTCTTTAGAAACTTTCATTGTCGCTGCACGGCCGAGAACTTCAGGGCCTACTTCTTCGAGTTTGAGTCCTACTTCTTCTGTAACGAGAGTTGCGCCTGTTAAGATCGCAATATCTTGGAGGATGGCTTTGCGACGATCACCAAAAGCAGGTGCCTTCACAGCACAAACGGACATTCCCGCTTTGAGCTTATTAACAACAAGCGTTGCAAGTGCTTCTCCATCGATATCTTCTGCAATAATAAGGAGAGGCTTTTGTTCTTTCTCCATTACTTTTTCAAGAATGGGAACGAGGTCGCGCGCATTGGAGAGTTTTTTATCTGTGATGAGAATTTGGGCATTTTCAAGCTCTACAGTCATTTTCTCCGCATTCGTAATGAAGTAGGGAGAACAATACCCTTTATCAAATTGCATTCCCTCTACAACATCAAGTGTAGTTTCGATTCCTTTCGCCTCGGCAGTTGTGATGCTCCCATCTTTGCCTACTTTTTCCATCGCTTTTGCAATCATCACACCGATATCTGCATCGTTGTTTGCTGAGATCGTGGCAATTTGCTGAATTTCTTCTGGACTGCTGACTTTTTTTGCTTGAGCAGTCAGAGCATCGGAAAGGACTTTTGCCGCTTTTTCAATCCCTTTTTTTACAAGCATTGGATTGGCGCCAGCAATAACATTCTTGACTCCTCCTATGAAAATTGCTTCTGCCAGGACTATGGCAGTGGTTGTCCCGTCTCCTGCCATATCTGCAGTTTTTGAAGAGGCTTCTTTGACAAGTGAAGCTCCGAGATTTTCAAATTTGTTTTTCAAGACGACTTCTTTCGCTACGGTCACACCATCTTTTGTAGAGAGTGGAGAGCCAAATCCCTTATTGATGACGACATTCCGACCGCGGGGGCCTAATGTAACCACAACTGCTTTGGAAAGGGTTTTTACCCCTTTGAGTAGGGACTTTAACGCTTGCTCACGGAATTTTAACATTTTTGCCATTGTACTTTTCTCCTAAATTATTGCATCACCAGAACACCAAGAACATCCTCTTCGGTCAAAATGAGATATTCTTCATCCTCTTGATCGGTTTTAACCTCTACCCCAGCATAAGCGCCAAAGAGAACGCGATCTCCGACTTTGAGGTCCATGACCTCTAGTTCTCCATCTTTATCTCTTCTTCCTGGACCTACAGAAACAACTTCCCCTTCTTTGGGCTTTTCTTGTGCGCTTTCCGGAAGAAGAATTCCTCCTTTGGAAGAAAGGGCTTTTGCTCGTTTGACTAAAATGCGATTGCCGAGTGGTTGAATGATCATGACTTCTCCTTTTTCAATGAAGACAAAGACCAATTATCTCTCTTTTGTTTCTTTATGTCAACTGATTTAGCAGAGGGGCCTTTTGTTTGCTAATTTCCTTTTTTCCCTTGGCTAGTAAATCTTTTTTTGATATTCAAAAATTATGGAAAATCAAGATTCTCAATATGAGACCATTGCATAACTGCTTTCATCGGAGGAATTTTGAATTTTTTGGATTAATTGTCCTTGGAATGCGGAGCAAGCTCATCGAGAGCTTGCGTAGCATGAAAGGACGATTTAGCCGAAAAAGGCAAATTCCAAACCGGTGGAATGAGTTATGCAATGGTCTCAATATATCCAACAAGCAAAAGCAAAGCTTGCTGCTCATAAAAACAAACCTCAAAGCCCGCAGGCTAGGGAATCAGAAGCGGTCGAACTTGCCGCACTTCTGCTAGAAGAGGCGATTCGGATACAAACTCCGAAAGAAAAAAAGATGCAAAAAGAGCTGGCACGGATGATGCAAGATCCACGTGGCAAAGCTTTTACGATGATGATGACCGATGAGTGTTTTCGGAGTCACAAAACGAGGCGAGTTGCGGGTCAACTGATCTATTTACTCGAGCAATTTGGGATTCCTCGCTATGTAGATTGGGTCAAACGCCTTCAGTTAAAAATTTTTAAGAAATTTGGACAAACTTTCCATTTGATTCTTGTTCCTCTCGTGACAAGGGCTCTACGCAAAATGACCTCGCAAGTCATCCTCCCCGGCGAGCAAAGGGCGCTTTCCAAACATATGGCCAAAAGACGAGAGCAAGGTGTTCGGATCAATCTCAATCATCTCGGCGAAGCGATCCTCGGAGAAAAAGAAGCGATCAAGCGGCTCAACATCTATTTGCGAGATCTCGCAAAAGAGGATGTGGAATATGTTTCCATCAAAATTTCTACCATTTTTTCGCAGATCAATCTGCTCGATTGGGAAAAGACGATGGAAGTCTTAGCAGACAGACTCCGACAGCTCTATCGAAAAGCAAAAGAGAATCATTTCAAAAGAAGGGACGGGACAACGGTTGTAAAATTTGTCAATCTCGATATGGAAGAGTATCGTGATTTGCATCTGACCAAAGAGCTTTTTAAGCGCGTGCTCGATGAGGAAGAATTTCTAGGCTTTAGCGCTGGAATTGTTTTGCAAGCCTATATTCCTGACAGCTATGGCATCATGCAAGAATTGACTGAATGGGCAATCAAGCGATTTGCACGGGGAGGAGCTCCAATCAAAATCCGGATCGTCAAAGGGGCAAATTTGGCTATGGAGCAATTTGAATCAAGTCTCCACGATTGGCCCCAAACTCCCTATAAAACCAAAGGGGAAGTTGATTCCAATTACAAACGGATGGTTCTCTATAGTGCGCGCCCCCAACATGCCGAAGCAGTTCACATAGGAATTGCGAGCCATAATCTCTTTGATATCGCTTATGCGATGCTCACACGTGTGGAAAATAATGTCGAAAAAGAGATCTCCTTTGAAATGCTCGAAGGGATGGCCGATCACATGCGCCGCGTAGTGCAACAACTCACTGGAGAAATCCTTTTGTATTGTCCAGTGGCAAGGAAAGAAGATTTTCAAAGTGCCATTGCCTATCTCATTCGAAGGCTCGATGAGAATACAGGAGAGAGAAATTTTTTGCGGCATAGCTTTGGCCTAAAACCAGGGACAAAAAACTGGGAAGAACAGGTTGCTTTTTTTTCCACTGCTTACCAGCAGATTGATGCGGTGAGTGAAACGCCACGAAGGACACAAAGTCGCTTTGATCCGCCTATTCACCTAAAAATTGATGACCCTTTTCGTCTGGAGCCAGACACCGACTTTTCTTTGCCCCAAAACCAAAAGTGGGCCATGGAGATTGTCCATTCTTGGCAAGAGAAAAAGATTGAGGATATTCCTCTCGTAATTGATGGGAAAGAGATCCATCGCGATCAAAAAGGAGAAGGGATCGAACCCTCAAATCCCCATGAAACACTCTATCAATATTCTCTTGCGAATTGGGAAGATCTGGAAGAGGCGCTCAACACAGCAAAAACTGCAGAAGATCAGTGGCAAAAAAAACCCGCTCGCGAAAGATGCGAGTTGATTGCAAACGTTGCTGCAAAAATGCGAGAAAAGCGGAGCGAGTTGATTGGTGTCATGATGAAAGATGGAGGGAAATCGCTCTATGAGACAGAACCCGAAATTTCAGAAGCAATCGACTTTGCCGAGTACTATTTGCGGAGAATGCTCGCCTTAGATGAGATGAAAGAGATCGAATTCTCTTCGATGGGGACCATTCTTGTAGCTCCTCCTTGGAATTTTCCCATCTCCATTCCCTCGGGAGGAATCATAGCAGCCCTTGTCACCGGCAATTGTGTCCTCTTCAAACCCGCACCAGAAGCAGTTCTTTCCGGCTGGGTCCTCGTGAATCTTTTTTGGGAAGCAGGCATTCCCAAAAACGTCTTGCAATTTTTAAGTTGCGTCGATGATCCCATTGGAAGCCAACTCATCCAAGATGAAAGAATCAATGGAATCATCCTCACCGGAGGAACCCCCACAGCGCGCCTCTTCATGAAAATGCGTCCCGATCTTTCGCTCTCAGCAGAGACCGGAGGGAAAAATGCTTTGATCATCACGGGGATGGCCGACCGCGATCTAGCCATTAAAGATCTCATCCAATCTGCCTTTGGTCATTCCGGGCAAAAATGCAGCGCAGCTTCTCTCGCCATCCTAGAAGCAGAAGTGTATGACGATAAAAATTTCATGCGGCAGCTCAAAGACGCCGCTCTAAGTCTTCCCGTTGGGCCTTGCTGGGATCTCTCTTCAAAAGTGATTCCACTCATTCGTCCTCCAAGCGATGCGCTTAAGAAGGGATTGACAACTCTTGAGCGGGGCGAAAAGTGGCTTGTCGAGCCGAAACCCGATCCCAATAATCCCAACCTCTGGTCACCAGGGGTGAAAATTGGTGTAAAAGATAAAAGTTTCATGCATCAAACAGAACTTTTTGGTCCTGTACTTGCCATCATGCGAGCCAGAGATCTCAATGACGCCATTTACCTAGCGAATCACACTCCCTATGGCCTCACTTCTGGAATCCACACACTCGACAAGCGAGAAATCAACGTCTGGATGAAAAAAATTGAAGCTGGAAATTGCTATATCAATCGTGGCATTACAGGCGCTATTATAGAAAGGCAACCCTTTGGAGGTTGTAAAGCCAGCTCATTTGGTCATGGCTCAAAAGCTGGAGGCCCGCACTATATCACACAATTCATGCACAAAAAACAGCTCGATATCCCAAAAGAAAAAGCCCCACTCCCCGAATCAATCAACACGCTGACCCGTTTTTTAGACCATCTCGATCTTACTTCCGAAGAGCTGGGTCTTTGGTTTGCAAGCACTTCCAATTATGCCCACTCAGCAAAATATTTTGCTCGTGATCATGACCCGCAAAAGGTAATGGGACAAGATAACCTTTTCCGTTTCCGTCCGAGAACACGGGTGGCATTTCGGATCCAAAAAGAAGATCGCCCCCTTGACATTCTCCGCGTGATTGCAGCAGCCATGGCCTGTAAATGTCATATCGAAGTGACCTATGACCCAAAAGCATGTCCCATTGAAATCGACAATGAATGGAAATCCCTTCACCAAATTAGCTTCACAGAAGAAACCCAAGAAGAATTGATTGCCAGAATCCAATGGGGAACCTTTGAGAGGATCCGTTTTCTCCAAAAGCCCCCAAAAGAAATCGCCCTCGCAGCAAGTGAATCGGCCACCTATCTCAATTCCGAACCAGTTCTCGCAAGCGGACGGCTCGAGCTGCTCCATTACTTACGCGAGATTGCCATTAGTATGGATTATCACCGCTATGGCAATCTAGGGACTCGAGAAGGCGAAACCCGCGCCCAAATCCTATAAAGATCATTGAAAATTCCAAATGTTGCAGAATGTACTCCTTGATGGTATTAACTCAACTTGTCCCCATCCCTTTCTGGAGCGTTATTAAGCGGAGAAGCTGCAAGATTTGTGAGGAAGGGAAGGCGTCCGTACACCTTTCCGACGATCAAAGCACAGCAGATTCTTCGTGCAGGTAGCTCCAGAAAGGAATAGGGGGCAAGTTAGGCGATTTCTTGTGTGTAGGAGGAAATCACTTTCGCAAGAGTTTTGATGGTTGGATTTTTGTTTCGGAGCGAATGATAAAAAGTGGACTTTGGAATGTTCCCCTCTTCCATTAGCTTGGCTTTATTCAGTGCTTCCACGTAGATAGAAATGACTTCCATCACACCCTCTGGATCATTGTTTTGTAAGCATTCCAAAATTGCCATCGCGATATTTTTTTCGTTGGTGAGAAACTTGTCAGGATAGATTTTTTTGGCCCCTTTAAAATCTTCAATTTTTAGCTTTTTACGTGCCCGCGAGGATTTTTTTCGCTTTGGTGATGTCTTTTTTTTGGCCATTTTTGTTTCCTCCTAGTAATAGAATTACGTTTTTTTCTGGAAGAATCGAATAGTAAACTCTCCTTCCATCGTTAAATTTTAGCTCCCACAACTGATCGTGCAAATGCCTCACTGTGCCGAAATGACCGTCGTTCCTGATTCTAGAGAGCCTTGCCTGTATTTGGAGCTTTGATTTGGCTGATTCCTCCTCAAACCACTCTTGATACTCTACCGTCCCATATACCGTGTACATGCTCATAATTAGATAGTGCCATATATTGCACTATTTTTTCAAGTCCCCTAGCTCAGTACACGACAATTTTTCACTACCAGGGGAGAGCGGGGCAAAGTCAGATCGATTTGAACGACGAAAGGAATAGCGGGGAGGCTATTGCTGAGGAGGAAAATCGATATGGCAAAGCCGCAGCCTCACCTGGGCGTGAAAAATTGTCGTATACTGAGGTCCCCTAGAGTTTGGTTTTCATGATAACATTACGTATCCATCAATTTCTTCCACAACTAGCGTCTCTTCAAGTAATCGTTTCTCATGGGTCTGGTTTCATCAATAGGGGGAGGAGTTGGTGCCGTTTCTTGTTTAGGTCTAACTGGGTATTCTATCTTCAAGTCTAGAAAAAAAGGCGGTGATACGCATGCTTTTGAACCTCTTTTGTGCTCATGAAATGCTCCTCCAATATTTACCTCCCAAAGATGTTTTCCTCAAAAAAACATCTTTGGAATTTTTTAAATATGGCTCATTTCTATTTTGCCGGAGATGGCTCATTTTCACGTTGCGCTAACAGGTCTCAAACCTTTGATTGACTTATTTCAAATGAGATGAAAAGATTCCTTTTAAATTTTTATAAGGTGAAACATGTCAGTAAGCAATGTTATTTATGAAACCACTTCCTTTTCCCCGGCCATCCCCGCTTTGCCACAATTTAGAGAGTCTCATCAAGAAGATCATTTTGATGGGCAAAATGTCATTATTCGAGACAGCCACAAATCTCTGGTAAGAGCAAGCGTATTTTTCAAATATCTTGAAAGGAATCTCGACGCTCCAAAAGGAAGCACATCGCCCTTACAAGCTCTTTTAGAGCGGTCCTTTCACATACCTGCTTCAGAGGAAAACAAGTCTCTCTTTTCGCAAATCACCCAAGCCTTCTTTAAACAAAAGGGATATTTCTCGAGGTTATTTTCCAATGAGTCCTGGGATGAATGGTTTGAAAACCGCACAGCACTCGGGAAAGTAGCATCCCAATTTAGTAATTGTATCGAGAGCCGTGCAGAGGTATGCAGTTTTACAAAAGAAATGAATCCGCAACTGATTCAACAAGCCAATGAAGCGACAAGCGTTCTCCTAAAAGGGTTAGAGTCCCGTGAAGTGACGAGAACTTCAAAAGGTTCTTGTTTATTCGGATTGACCAGTGGGATAGCTGCTTCATTTCTGCTTAAGAATCCCCTTCCCTTGTTGATGGGACTGAGTGAATGTTTTCCTAGAGCGTACGCACAACAAAAAGTTGGAAATGAGTTTCAAGTCAATACATATACAACTAATTGGCAGGAGTACCCTTCAGTTGCAAGTTTCAGTAATGGCAATTTTGTTGTGACTTGGCAGAGCAGTGGCCAGGATGGTGATAACTGGGGGGTTTATGGTCAGGTGTTCGATGGCAATGGCACTAAAATTGGAAGTGAATTCCAAGCAAATTCTTATACAACTAATTGGCAGGAGTACCCTTCGGCAACAAGTTTCAGTAATGGCAATTTTGTTGTGACTTGGGAGAGCTGGCTTCAGGATGGCTCAGGTGATGGGGTTTATGGTCAATTGTTCGATGGAAATAGCACTAATATCGGAAGTGAATTCCGAGCAAATTCTTATACAACTAGTAATCAGCAGGTCCCTTCAGTAGCAAGTTTCAGTAATGGCAATTTTGTTGTGACTTGGCAAAGCTGGCTCCAGGATGGCTCATCTTATGGGGTTTATGGTCAATTGTTCAATGGAAATGGCTCTACTATCGGAAGTGAATTCCGAGCAAATTCTTATACATCTTCTTCTCAGAGGGACCCTTCTGTAGCAAGTTTCAGTAATGGTAATTTTGTTGTGACTTGGGGAAGTGATGGTCAGGATGGCTCAAATTATGGGGTTTATGGGCAATTGTTCGATGGGAATGGCTCTAATATCGGAAGTGAATTCCGAGCAAATTCTTATACAACTAATGATCAGCATTACCCTTCAGTTACAAGTTTCAGTAATGGGAATTTTGTTGTGACTTGGATGAGCGATTACCAGGATGGCTCGTCTTCTAGCGTTTATTGTCAATTGTTCGATGGAAATGGCACTAAAATTGGAAGTGAATTCCGAGCAAATTCTTATACATCTTCTTCTCAGAGGGCCCCTTCTGTAGCAAGTTTCAGTAATGGCAATTTTGTTGTGACTTGGGGAAGTAATGGTCAGGATGGCTCAGGTGAGGGGGTTTATGGGCAATTGTTCGATGGGAATGGCACTACACTCGGAAGTGAATTCCAAGTCAATACGTATACAATTAATGATCAGAGGAACTCTGCAGTAGCAAGTTTAAGTAATGGTAATTTTGTTGTGACTTGGGGAAGTGACGGTCAGGATGGCTCATCATATGGGGTTTATGGTCAGATTTTTCATGATAACATTACGTATCCATCAAGCTCTACCTCAACTAGTTCCTCAACAACAAGCACGTCTACAACATCTTCCACGACTTCTAGTGTCAACAGCAGCACTACAGTTCCAAGCACGTCTACAACATCTTCCATGACTTCTA
Organism: Chlamydiota bacterium; assembly: GCA_003228815.1. Lineage (GTDB taxonomy): Bacteria > Chlamydiota > Chlamydiia > Chlamydiales > Rhabdochlamydiaceae > Sacchariniichlamydia. The sequence continues at coordinate 11,309 of QIGB01000100.1, forward strand.
GCGTCAGCAGCAGCACTACAGCACCAAGCACACCTAGACCAATAACCACTAGTAATAGTAAAACAACACTCTCAGCTACATCTGATCCAAGTAATCAGTTCTCGTGGATCTGGTTTCTATTGGGGGGAGTTGGGGTTGTTTCTTGTTTAGGTCTAACGGGGTATTTTATCTTCAAGTCTAGAGATAGGAAAAAAGATGACGATGTGGAATTTGAACTCGGCCACAAGGACCGAATAGCTGCCTCGAAAGCAGAAATGAATCCTCAGCACGCCACTCCCGGAGTGACAGCAGAAAATGATTATCTGCACACACCTGATAGAGTGAAACCAGGAGATGGAAGGCAGTATGGGCGACCACCAGCTGCCTCGACAGCGGAGAGCGATTATCTGTATACACCTGATAGAGTGAAACCAGGAGATGGAAGGCATTATGAGCGACCACCAGGTGCCTCGACAGCGGAGAGCGATTATCAATTTGCACCTGATAGAGTGAAAGCAGGAGATGAAAAGTAAAACACTAGCGAGTTCAGAAATGGCGTTAAGAGGTTGTATGGACAAAGAGTGGTCTATGCTAAATCAGTAGCCAACGAGTGTAAAATCGCATATACTTTGCCCTATGCAACTTGCTGAGCACCTCAACCCAGAACAATGCCTTGCAGCTGAGCATGTTGAAGGACCCATGCTTGTCATCGCAGGTGCTGGCTCTGGGAAAACACGCATCGTCACCTACAGAATCGCCCATCTGATCGAAATGGGAGTCCCCTCTAGCGAAATCTTAGCTGTCACTTTCACAAATAAAGCCGCTGATGAGATGCGCCTGCGCATCCACAAACTCACCAACAAGGCCATTTTGGCATCCACTTTTCATTCTTTGGGAGCGAGAATCCTCCGGGAATCGATCGGCCCGCTTGGCTATAAAAATCACTTTGCCATTTTCGATCAGGATGACAGCGAGAAAGTGCTCAAGGAATGCATGGCAGAAAGACACATCAAAGATGAAAAAGGGATGCTCAAAACTCTTCGAAGCGGCATCTCTCATGCAAAAAACAATATGATCAAACCCGACGAAGAGCTCCTTGCAGACATTTATGACCTCTATCAGAAAAAACTGAAAAGTTACAACGCGCTCGACTTTGACGATCTCCTTTTCCTTACTGTAAAGCTCTTTCAGCAAGAAAAAGAAATTCTAGAGCATTACCAAAAACAATGGACCTTTATCCTTGTCGATGAATACCAAGACACCAATCAAGCGCAGTACAATCTTCTTAAGCTCCTTTCTAACAAACACCAAAATGTGTTTGCTGTAGGAGATCCCGATCAATCGATCTATTCCTGGCGCGGTGCCAACATTGAAAACATTCTCAATTTTGAAAAAGATTATCCAGGAGCCCAGGTCGTCCGCCTCGAGCAGAACTATCGGAGCACGAGCAATATCTTAAGCGCTGCCAATGTTCTCATCCAAAATAATGAAAGCCGCTATGAGAAAAAACTCTGGAGCGATCGAGGAGAAGGAGAAAAAATTGGTTTTTGTCTCTGCGACAGCGAGCGCGATGAAGTGACTTTTGTCCTCGAAAGACTCTATCACCATCACTACAAACAAAACATTCCCTTAAGCGATTGTGTCATCTTTTACCGAACCCATTTTCAATCACGTGTATTTGAAGATGCTCTTTTAAAGGAAAAGATCCCTTATATCATCGTGGGAGGCATTTCTTTCTATATGCGCCGAGAAATCAAAGATATGCTGGCTTTTCTTCGGATTGCATCAGCGGGGAGCGACTTTCTTTCTTTTTCACGGACCATCAATTTACCCAAAAGAGGAATTGGACCCGCCACACAGGCAAAAATTCGCCTCGCTTCCCAAACAGATTTGGTCCACACTTGCGAGGAAATCGTTTCTGGAAAAACCCCTCTCTCCTTTTCCCAAAGACAGATGCATGGACTCAAATCCTATGCTGAGACCATCAAAGCAATCCGCCGTCTCATCCATCAAGGAGCTCCCATTCATGAAATCTTAAGTGAGACAATCGAAAGGACGGGATATATCGACTTTATCAAAGAAGATCCTGACACTGCACAAGATCGAGAAGAAAACATCGAAGAATTGCTCTCCAAAGCTGTGGAATGGGAAGAAGAAAATGAGGCAGGGACGCTCACAGAATTTCTAGAAGAACTTTTCCTCAAAACCACCCGTGATGAAACCCATGACCAAGATGCTCTACGTTTAATGACTTTGCACAATGGAAAAGGGCTCGAATTCGATGTCACTTTTCTCGTTGGCATGGAAGAAGAAATTTTTCCTCATGCCAATTCTCTAGGTAATTTTGAAGCACTCGAAGAAGAACGTCGTCTATGCTATGTGGGAATGACAAGAGCTCGCGATCTCCTTTACTTGAGTGCTGCGCGCACCCGCTATTTATGGGGTTCTTTGCGCCCTATGCGCCCTTCTCGTTTTCTTTCAGAAATTCCTGAAGAACAACTCAAAAAATATCATGAAGAAACTTTCAGCCCCTATGATTTCGCAGAAACACCCACCACTCTCCAACCTGGAGACCATGTCCAGCATAAGGATTTTGGGAAGGGAATCGTCCAAAAGGCCTATCACACCTCCCTTGGACTCACCTATGATGTTCTCTTTTCCGATAACAATCAAAAGAGAAGTCTAGTGGCTAAGTACGCTCGCCTCGCAAAGGTCTAACAATCTTCTATAGACCAAGTTCACCGAAACAAAATATTGCCATTTTTTATCACGCCAGCGCAAACCCTTGAGATTGGGAATCAAACGGGGAGGAAAAATCACCTCTCCTTTTGCCCAAGCAGGCCGCCAGAAATCACCCGCCATCCGGCTCCGACAAATGGTCAGTGTTGGCACTCCGACACAGGATGCAAGATGCCCGATCCCAGAATCATTGCCTACCATAGCGCCTGACTCGGCGACAAATGTGGTAACCTCACATAAATCAGAGAATTGGGGAGCCTCTACTTCGGGCCAATCGCGTTTCTCTTCTTCGGTGAGAATGAAGACTGGGTCATATCCCTCTTGCTCAAGTTTCTTTGCTAGGCTCAAAAACTTTGTTTTGCTCCAATTCTTTCCCGCTCGTGAACTTGTGGGATGAATAATTATCCGTTTGGGATACTTTCCAACCTGCACTCCTTCGGGCAATTTGATCCCATTGTCTTTAATCGCACCTTGAATATCCCATTTCTTTTCTACATAGCGGACAAGATTCTCCACAAAGGGGATTGTCCCATCAAATTCTCCCTCTTCCCAATAGGGATAATCTCGATTGGGGGTAGCAATGGGGTTGAGGATGATGTTTTTTTCTGGATACGCCTCCATTGCCTGCTGCATCCAATCGAGCTTCTCATAGAAGAAAAGCAATTTGTCAAACTTTTCCAAAATCTGAAAATCTTGTGGCCGAGGGAAAAAGGATAATCGAGGAAAAAGATCCTGCATCTTTGGCAAAAGGGGATGAAAGATCACTACTTCATGCCCAGCCCCCACGAAATTATTCGCAAGCACATTGGCAATGAGGGCATCTCCAAGCCCGATACAGGGAAAAATTGCTATTTTCATAAAAATGCTTTTATGTAAAGCCGCTTTACATTTTATCAGAACTTCGGATTCTATACAGTCAGAATTAACGATCTTTTCAAGATCTTGCTTTCTTCCATCAATTGAAAAAGAACGAGTGTAGTGCCACCAATATTGACAACAAAAATTACACTTCATTTTTTTTCAATAGAAACAATTACCCACACACACATCGTTACTTCATGATGTTGTTTCATTTAATCGTCGAATAGCTTCAGCTGCATATGGGCTATCCGGATTACCTTGATCGTTTGCTATCATATTTAGGGCTGTTAGAATATTGTCTTTTTGTTCTGTGGGTATATTTCGAATAATATTTCCCAAGGAAGATTCAGGATTATAAAATAAGTCTGAAAAAGATTGGAATTCCCCCTCTTCCTGTGTTATTTTAATAAGTACTATAAGGATAGGCGAGATCTTTAGTGGGACTGCTTTTGCTAATTTTCCTATTGCTGGAAGTATTAACAATTCATTTCTATTATTTTCCCTAACAGCATTTATTAAAATATACGATATGGATTCTATGTCTTCATGCGAGGCTTTTTCAGCTGCTTCAGCAAGAATAGAAATAATGGCAGTTTTCATACCCCAAATTTCTCCATTAAATCTGAGATTTCTTTTCAATCCTTTTCCCTGCTCCAGGTTTTTATAAGTGCGCGCAAGAAAATCCACGATAGGATGAAGATATTCAGATGAGCAAACTTTTATAATTTCTCCAAGGCCGGAAACTGTTTCTCTTCTGATAGCATTAAAATGGTAAGTTAAACCTTCATCTTTTGCAGGACAATAAACTTCGTATGAATCTTCAAGTGCTTCTAAAACGTTTGATAACAAATCTTGAACGTCTTCAGGTCGAAGTAAAGTGTCTAGTTCACCAAGTTCTTTGATGACGAATGCTGCATAGCAAGGGATAAAGGGCTTACTTGGATTTCTATCTAACCATCCTTTCCAAGAATCTTTGTCTGTGATTATTCTTCGCAATTCATCGCAAACTGCTTGTTGAGAATAATTGTTTCTCAGCGATCTAAAAAATAAGGTTTTTTGAGGAAGATATGTATCTTCATGTCGCATGTTACTGTCTGGATGCGGATGCTCCCAGCTAACCGTGAAAACTCTTTTCGAAATGAATTTCATTAAATCAGAAAGCATGTTTTCTTGTGTAAAATTTTGACCTTCCACGCGACTCAATGGATCGAACGAAACAGTTGCCATAGTTTTTCTCCTTGGTTATGGATTTAAATTTTGAATCTTCTAGTGCCCTGTCAGTCTTTGATTTTAGGGTAAATTGATTTTAGTTTGCGTCCTAAATTTTAATCATGACAGAGCACTAGGCCCTATTCTTTAACACGAGAAAGCGTACGTGGAAAAAAAATAGATACAAGGCAGTTTTCCATATATTTGACCAGACATCTATGATCTATTCAGCACACAAAAAAAAGAATTCCATACTGAGGGTGCAAAAAATGAAGCGCCTGAGCAAACGGATGATTAAAGCCTGCATTAGACGCGCCCAGTCGGCGAATATCTACTTGGGGGATGTCTAGTTCGGCTTTTACTAGGAGAACTTTTACTGATTGGCATTATTGTTTGAATCATTTCTCGAATGATTTGATGAATCTGTGCCGCTTTATCAGGATTTCGCAAAAGAGGGCTGGCAAGTTCGACGAGCTCTTTGATTTTGGGATATTCATCAAGAAGAGGGCCTTCCCCTTTTGTATTCTTACACCTTCTTAAATGATCAAATATGCTCAGAAGAAGTTGATTGGTCTTTTCAAAGGCGCCCCCTGCAAAAAGCCTATGAAAATTTCGAAAATAGAGCATTCTTTCCATCATATGACCAAAATCCATCTCAATTATTGGACTACCCTTCATCTCTGAAGGTTCCACATGTTCAGACATGATATCCAAATGCAAATCCGAAAAAATCCTTTCATCCTGTTGGAGAAAAGCATAAACATAATCCCATAATTCCCCACCGTTTGTTTTTGCTTTTTCGAGATCATCAAAGCTTGTCCGAAATGTTCTCTGGCCTCGTGTAAGCCTTGTCGAACCTTCTTTGCCCATTGCATGGCTCTCCGATCCGGAAACCTCTCCGCGGCATATTTTATCCTCCAACTGCAATTGATCAGGCTTCAAAATCAATTGTTTCCATAACATGTTAAATGCCATAATCATGTTCCTCCGGCTGGATCTCCCTTCGTCTGTACTTCTCCATTCTTGAACTATCTTTTTATTATATTTCACATATCTCTCAGGATGATTTTTCCAGTCCGCAGCGATATTCATGAGAATTTGTTTGGCGAGAGGAAAGTTCTTATCTAATAAAATCAGGATTGTTTTCATCACTAGATAAGGATTTTTTTCCCAAGCTTGCAAAAACTCCTGAGGATCCTCCAAATTATATGTCTTCCTAGAAGAAGAACTCGTCGGCTCCGCTTTTTTCCAAAAAGAGGAAAATAGTCTAGAGAAAGCAGCTTGCAGAAGCGCAAAAATCATCACACCAAAATCACGTCCATTTGATGCCATAGAACTCAGCGTGTCTTTCAATGGAAAAGGATATCTCACTGGGCTTGCTTCACCCGAATCATCTAAGGAAAGAGAAGCAGGCCCTGGCCTAGGCGTAAAAATCCCTAAAAGTCGCAATGCTCAAACTCCTGTTAGAAGGTGAACAAAAATTTTACTACATTTCCATTATTTTTTGAAATAGATTTGCTTCACAAGGTCCCAGCGAAGCGAATTTTGCTCCTTTAGGTACTGCTTAAGTTTCTCTTGCGTCTGCAGGGCAAATTGAAAAATTTCTCGATCTTTTAGGCGAAAAGCAACGGCCCAATTTTTTTTGGGGTTTTTGAGAAATTTTCTCAGTCGCAGAAGCGCAAGTCCAAGAGTGGCGCGTAAAACAAAGAGCCGGACAAGGATATAGCCAAAAAAAACAAGCGGTGCAAAACGAAGAAAAATAAGGGGACCAAGCTCGAAATCAAAGAGAAGGGCAATTTCTATTGCGATGGGAAAAAGGAGGAGGAAAATAAAGGTATAAGCTTCCCAAGTGTGCTGAAAAAGAGGACCAAAAAATCGACGCCAAAAGCGGGGAGAGGTTTTGTAGGCAAAGATCTCTTCAAAAAGAGGCTCGTCGAATTGCATCCGGGCGGCATGGGTCGCTTCATGCGCGAGAACTTCTTTTCTCTGATAAAGCCCGAAAAGTTTGCCCGATTCAAATTTCTCACGCAGCTGGATCAGGGGAATGCGGAGATCATTGTTTTCTGTGATCCACGTGGCGGCTCCTTGAAAAAAGGAGAGTTTTTGATTGCTATAATGAGCCACAATCCAATCGGGAGAAAAATCATAGAGGTGTTTAAGGGTCTCCTGAGCTGGAGTCCAATCCTGATCAGTGAGGAAATGATCGATATCTTCTGGCGGGTAAGAAAAGAAGTGATCGAGGGCTTCGATCCTCTTTTCAAAGATCTTTTCCTCTTCTCCTGGACCAGGGATCCACCCCCGTTCATTAAATTGTTGGATATTTTTCAGAGAACGATTAACAGGGGCGGTAAAAAAATGCCACTTTTCTTGCGGCGGCTTTGCCATATCAATCCTCTCTCATCGGCCATAGTTCTACTATGGCCTCCTCATTCGGACCGCTGGCGCTTTGATCTGGCTTTGCCTCGCTAGCGCCAACTGTCAATTTTTTTTCCCGCCCCTGTTAATAAAAAACATAATGTGTATGCTGCGGGTATGGAAAGTTTTTTGCGTATTATCGCATTATTGGTCGTTTTTTTTGGAGTCGTCTTTCTTCAATACAATAGGCCTCAAGCTAATTTTGGACAAAAAAATTGTGGTTGCTCTTGCTTTGCAGAGGAGTCTGTCGTTACGGAGCTCTCCGAGCCCGTCGAATCATTGTCCCAAGAATTAGAAAGCCTAGAAGATTGAGTCCAGAAAGGACAGCCAAAGCAAGTAGTAGTTTATTGGTCTTTTTACTGAGCATCATCAGCCGCTTTCGCGCCATTTTTTCAAATGCCGACTCATTTTCAAACCAGGTCCCCTTATATTGATGCTGCGCATATAGGGCCCATTCCACCTTAGGCGAGTTGAAATAGTAGGAAGGAAGTGCAATGTCGACATTGTCTTCTAAATTGCTGTATTTCTTAAATGTTTCTCCCAAAACACAAAAGGTCCGATGGGCCACACGATTGATGATCGAATCCCGATCTTTGCCTGGATAATCTTTTTCAATTTGTTTCCAATTCTCTACAAGCCACTCCATGCTCTTTGCTAAAATGGGATGCCCGGCCCGAGCTCCTAGGATATTATTCGTCGGAAGAACCGAGGAGCTCAAAGAGGTGGGATAGGGTACTTCTAGTCCGCAGAACAAATCGTAAGATTGATGAAGGGAAGCAAAGTTTTTGAAGCATTGGACATCGTGATCGACATAGACTCCCCCTTGCTGATAGAGGATTTCTAATCGCATTAGGTCCGACTTCTCTCCAAAGTTGTCCGAGTTGTGGTAAAAAGATTCGAGTTTTTGAAAAGGGAATTCTCGGATCTTACACAATTCCATTTCGGGATGAGGTAAGGGCCGCTCGCGATCGGTCCAGAATTTGACTTTCCAATCGGGGTGTTTTGCAATCCAACTCCGCACATTTTCAATCGATTCCCGCGGAAAAGGTTTTGGTCCAATCCAAATGAAATGGATGATTTTGGGAATTTTATCCTCGCGGGCTATCTCTTTGAGGTGAGCAATATTTTTTTCATACACCTCTTTAAAAAAAGCGACATTTTGAAAGTCTTCTTTTGTTTGGACATGTTGCCAAGCAGGAAGATCTTTTCCCATCAGGCTTTCAAAGTCCATCGAAGGTTTTTGGAGCTCTTTTTTTGTTGTGCATGCGCAAAGAAGTAAACAAAGGAAAAAATATCTCATAATCTTTCTAAATTCCATAGGGCTAAGCTTTCCATCCCATGTTCTCCTTTTTCCATGATATGGATGATCGGCTCGGGAAAATCATATGGGGGCAAGGACCAATTTACGGGTTGAAAGCTACCGGTCCGGTTTTTTTGATTTTTCTTGATTTCAGGGTAATGGCGCATAAGCAAAAAATGCGCTCCGCTTTTTTTGAATTGGACAATGGCTGCTTTTGCTAGTCTCGGTGTCATTGTGCAAAGCTCGTCCCAACAAAGAATCAAATCGGCTTTGGGCAATATATCGATGGTGATTTCCATGTTCAAAAAGGTGCGTAAGTTAGAACCATATTGCGCTTGCAGTGCTCTTGCTCGATCTTGTGAGTTGGAAATTCCTATGTAGTGGACGTCTTTCAAGTTGGCTTTTCCAAGGGATTCTGTATCCGCACAAGGGATATCAATCATCGACTCAATCGCAAATCCCTGCAGAAGCATTTGCAACCGTGAATATTCTGTAAAATGACTCCAAGTGACTGGGTGATACTCCTCTTGAACGGACGATTTGGTTTTTTTCTTGTAAAATTTAGGCAAAGAAATGCTCATCCCAATAACAAAACAAAGGGGAATGAAAACGAAAAAGGGCCATTTTGGTTTTTTTCTTTTCATAAACGCTTTCTCTTTTGTCTGATGAGATAAAAGAAGATGCCGGTCAGGGCCATTAGATTTATGGAAAGGGCTCCTCGCCCGATCATGCGGATCGTGTGATTGCGATTTTGTAATTTCACAAGGGCTCTTCTCGTGCTTTTTTCAAATTCGACATCATGAATGTTTTCATCAGCCCAGCTATTTGCAAAAAAATGGCGAGAATAGAGTGGGGGAATCCCTTTTTTTGCGAAAAAATAGGCCGCTGGAAAAACGATATCTACATTGCCCTCTTCACCAAGTCGATCTTTGAGGCTCTCTGTCAATCTGATATAGGTTCGCTCCATGACAAGTTGTGTCCGGGAATAACCATCTCGCCCTCGATATTTCCAGCCGAGATCATCCCATTCTTTTCCAATAAGGTCGATTACACGCCCAATGACGGGATGAAAGCTGCGACTTCCAATCACTCCATTCCCTGTTGTGATGTTCTGTCCTGCAAAGGGGGGATGAGGAGACTCCAGCCCACAATAAAAATCATAGCCCCGGTTGAGTCCATCAAATTTTTGGAGGCAATTGGCATCGTGATCGACATAGATTCCTCCCTCCTGGTAGAGAATCTCGAAGCGTAAGATATCGGATTTTTCTCCCATATTTTTTGATTCTTCGTAGCAATACCGCAAAAACAAGAAGGGAAAGGCATTCGCATCACACACTTCCATGTCATGACAAGGAGGAAGTCTTTCACGATCGGTCCAAAATTTCACTTTCCAATCAGGATGATGAGCAAGCCAGCTTCGGACATTTTCAACAGATTCTGGAGGAAAGGGATTGGGTCCAAGCCAAATGAAATGAATGACTTTGGGGATCTTATATGGACCTTCTTCAGTAAAACGCTTATTTTTGTTTTTCTCATAAAGGTCGGCAAACCTTTCTAAGGTCAAAATATCGTTTGCTTTCGTGACATGTATCCAATGGGAGGTCTCTTTCCCCATTAGTTGGAAAAATTCTTCACCCGCAGTAAGAGAGCTAAAAAAAAGAAGAATAGCGAGTGACAACCACTTCATGAAGTTCTCCTTTTGACGGAGCGCACATAAAACAACAGAAAAATACAGGCCAAAAAGCTGACGAAAGCAAGAACAAGGGTCAGAACCACAGCTTCATCATCTTTATGAATCATCTCCTGAAATTTCTCATTGACTTTCCTTTCAAAGTTTGTCCGTGGATTGCACCATTTCTCCTCACGAAAATGGAGTGCATAGGAAGAAGCTTTTTGCCTTTTCCCATTAAAATAGGCGACGGGAAAAACCACATCATTGTTCCCTTTTTGGTTGATCCCTCGATCGATTCCCTCTGAAAAAGCCCAAAAGCTGCGATGTTTTACCCGCAAGGTTGCTTCATGCATAGATTCTCCCGGATAGCATTGCTCCAGCTGGTCCCAGTGATTCTCCAGCCAGGAGACTGTTTCCTTGAGAATGGGATGATCCGGTTTGACTCCGATCAGGTGCGTACTGGGGATCACAGAAGAGCTCAAAATAGTGGGAGCTAGTTCTTCCAATCCACAATAAAAATCAAATTGTTGATGCAAGCTATTAAAAGATTTGTAGGGAAGGGTGTCATGGTCCACATAAACCCCTCCTTCTGCAAGAAGAATTTCATACGCAAGAATGTTGGCTTTTTCTCCAAAGTTGACCGAGTGATAATACTCATTTCCCAATTTTTGAAAGGAAAAGTCTGAGACGAAACACTTTTTCATCTCAGGATGAGGAGCCATTCGATCCACATCGGTCCAAAATTTGAACGTCCAATCCGGATGAAGTTGGACCCATTGTTTCAATCGATCGATGGACTGCTCGGGAAAATTCTCTGGCCCCAGCCAAATGACATGGAATGTTTTTGGAATTTTATTTTTAGATGGAGAGTTTTTAGCAATATGCGAGATCTGTTTTTGAAAAAGGGTGCGAAAAAACTTAAGTCTGCGCATGTCTTCTGATGTCTTCACATACTGCCATGCAGGAGTCTCTCTTCCCATGAGCAAATCAAAATCTTCTCCAACCTGGGCAAAACCCAAAGAAAGCTTAAGGAAGAGAAGAAGAAGAATGTATTTCTTCATTAGCGTTAGTTATTTCCTCTGCAGGTAGTTGAGGTGCAAATTGTAAGGGTTCTTCCAATTTCGTCAAGAGATGATACCGGGGCAAACTCACAATATACTTTCGATAGTACTGCTGCATTTTGAGATCTTTAAGAAAAACAAAAAAAATTCGGGTCATTTTGTTTTATCCAACACAATAATCTTCGGACGGTAATTGGGAGAGACCTTTTCCAGATAGCAATAAGAAGTATTGAGACAAACCTGGGGAGGATGATCGAATAAATAGCGATTTAGATAGCTTTCATCATGCCAAATGGCAACGTACCCTTTACGCAAATCTCTATCAACCCGTTGTTTTAAATGGTACACCATCTTGAGAAATGCCCTCCGCTCCCCTCCATAAAATGCTCCGGCAAAATAATTTTTTGCCCGCTTTTTCTTGACATAGGCAGTTGATTTTTTGTTCCGCTCATATGTCTTATGCTTGCCCACATCACGCGATACCGCAGAAGTTTTCCCTAAAATCTCAGGGCCCACCGGTTCGACAAAGCGCATATCCGCGTCAATGGCAAAGAGATAGTCCATATCAGAAAAAAGTTGTCGATTGGCATCATAAATATGAAAACGCTTGAGAGTCGCATCCGGCCATCCCATATGCGCTTGCGGAATCACGACAATGTCATCGGCAGGGGGCAGCGCTTTATCACTAAAAACAAAATAGGTCACATCATACCCTTTGAGAAAAAATGTTCTTGCCGATGCAATCATATCCTGAGCATAGGAATCATATTTTCCTGTAGCCACAACACAAAGCCCGACTTTTTTAGGGGGGCAGCGCGGACACTCGGGTTTTTTGCAACCCATTAAGAGCGAAAGAACAAGAACAAAAACACCTAAGCGAATAGCAAACATTTTTTCGAATGAAAGGCTACTCCTCCGGTGGATTTTTGTCCTCTGAAAAAAATTTTTCCTTTCAAAAAAAGGAGAAAACCTCAAGAATATCTCTTCATGACGAAGAAACTGATCATTGTCGAATCGCCGGCAAAAATGAAAACCCTTAAAAAATTTTTGGGCTCAGGTTACACCTTTGCCTCTTCGGTAGGTCATATCCGTGATCTGCCCAAAAAGGGCTTTGGCATCGATGTGGAGAATGAGTTTGAGCCTGAGTATGAACTTTTACCGGATAAAAAAGAAGTCATCGGCAAACTCAAAAAAGCGGCCAAAGAAGCGGATATCGTCTATCTCTCTCCCGACCCTGACCGAGAAGGAGAAGCCATTGCCTGGCACATAGCAGCAATTTTGCCAAAGGGAACCAAATACAAACGAGTCACCTTCAATGCCATCACAAAAGAAGCGGTCAGTGATGCCCTGCAACATCCACGCGAAATCGATCAAGCTCTCGTCGATGCCCAACAAGCAAGACGCCTTCTAGATCGCATTGTAGGTTATAAGATCTCGCCTATTCTCACCAAGCGTGTGCAAGGGGCTCGCGACGGCGGTCTTTCCGCAGGAAGAGTCCAGTCGGTTGCCCTCAAACTTGTCGTCGATCGAGAAAAAGAAGTCGAAGCCTTCATTCCTATCGAATATTGGAATCTTGCAACCGAATTACAAACAAAAAAAGGAGAACCTCCCTTTTGGGCATCTCTCTACAGCGTTGATGGAAAACGGATCGACAAACTTCCTTCCGAAAAAAACTTCACGATCCCGAATAAAGATACAGCTGATCAAATAGTCGCGCGCCTTGAGAAAGGCACCTATAAAGTTGCCAAAATCGACAAGAAAGAAAAAAAGCGCCACCCCGTTCCCCCCTTCATCACATCGACTTTGCAGCAAGAAGCAAGCCGCCACTATGGATTTTCTGCCGCTCGCACGATGAATATTGCGCAAGGGCTCTATGAAGGGATCGATCTTGGGAAAGCAGGAACAGAAGGTCTCATCACCTATATGCGTACCGATTCCGTCCGCATCGAACCCGGAGCCATTGGAGCAGCCCGGGGCCTTGTCCAAAAAGAATTTGGCAAAGACTACCTTCCAGAAACAGGACGCCAATATTCCACAAAGAAAAATTCCCAAGATGCACACGAAGCCATCCGCCCGACCAATCTCTCTCACCCACCCGATGCTATCAAAAACCATTTGAACGTCGACCAATATAAACTCTACCTCTTGATTTGGCGCCGTTTCATCGCTTCCCAAATGACTCCAGCCATCTACGACACCATCTCTTGCGATATTGAGACCAATCAAGACATCCTATTGCGCACAACTGGATCAACCATCAAATTTTTAGGTTTTTTGGCCATCTATGAAGAAAAGATCGACCTCACAGAAACTCCAGAAAAACAAAAAGGGACACAAGACAAGCTCCTTCCTTTCCTAGCAGAAAATCAAGACCTCAACCTCAAACAAGTGAACAGTGAACAGGCCTTTACCCGCCCCCCTCCGCGCTATTCCGAAGCTTCCCTCGTCAAAGAACTCGAAAAACTCGGCATCGGCCGCCCCTCCACTTATGCGGCCATCATGAACAAAATCCAAAGCCGCGACTACACCTTAAAAGAAAAAGGGACCCTAAAACCCACCGAACTGGGAAAAGTAATTGCACAGATGCTCGAAACCAACTTCCAAATGATCATGGATATCGGTTTTACAGCAGCTATGGAAGATGAGCTCGAACGGATTGCAGAGAACCAGAAAAACTGGAAAGAACTCATCAGCGAATTTTGGAAACACTTCATCCCCGCTGTCGAATCAGCCGAAAAAGAAGCCTTTGTTCCCAAAGAAGATACTGATATCGATTGCCCCAAGTGCGGAAAAAAACTCCAAAAAATCTGGTCACGCCGTAAATATTTCTATGGATGTAGCGACTATCCCGATTGCGACTACACCTCTCCCATTGAAGCTTTCACCTTCAATAAAGAAGACTACGCACCCGGCTTTGATTGGGATCAAAAATGTCCCAAGTGCAAAGGCGATATGCAACTGCGCTTTGGGAAGTTCGGCCCCTTCCTTGGTTGCATCAAATATCCCGATTGCAAAGGGATCGTCAACATTCCCGGGAAAGATGAAATTCCCTCCTCTGAGATGCCCACCTGTCCCGCCCTTGGCTGCGATGGGAAAATGGTTTCACGTCGCTCACGCTTCGGCAAAATTTTCTTTTCCTGTTCCAATTACCCCGATTGTGATGTGATCATCAACGAGCTCGATAGACTTGAGGAAAAATATCCCGATCACCCCAAGACCCCCTACGTC
>QIGB01000009.1 GCA_003228815.1 Chlamydiota bacterium
TCCATAGGGGAAACTTCTTTTTCTGAGGTGATCTCAAACAATAAATTTTTCCATCTCTCCATAGGGGAAATGGGGGTGGTGAACATTTACAAAAAAATTGGTTAACACAATAATCTAGAAATAATGCAATTACGTTTGTTTGTAATAATATTCAAAGATTAATCTGGGTCGGATGTGGTAATAATAGAATTAGTGGGGAAAGTTATGAATAAAAATATAAGATTATTAGCTATCATACTCTTATCAAGCGGTTTGCTTTCGACTGGATGTGATCAAAAGAATTCTCAGGATACTTATACGAGAAGAAGTACTCAACCTGTTCCAGAGCAGTACTATGAGCGCGACTATCAGGTATGGATAGGCCCTGGCCACTACTATGGAGTCTATTTTTCCAATGAAGGCCACTATAGAGATTGGCGACGTCGCAATCCTCGCCGTTATTATGGCGGTCAGCGCTATCAACGCTATCATGGTGGACGGTATTATCATGGGGGAAGAGGCTACCATGGAGGAAGAGATCGTCATCATGGAGGAAGAGGTCGTCACGGTGGAGGCCGAGGTCGCGGTCGACGCTAAAATAGCCAGGTGAAGGAGAGAATGAGTCCGACAAAATTGGTGCTATTGCGGCCTGTGGCAGTGAACCAGACCCCTCCGATAAATCCGCCTTTTTCACTAATGTTGTATTCAATGGCAGGGGCAATCGAAAACTGATCGGAGATGGGACCTCCAACGGAAGCAGGAGTGCCAAGCGGCGTCAATCCGGGGTTGCCTTTGAATGTGGTTTCTCTTGATACGGTATAGGCTAAATCGATGGCAAATACCCATTGCTGGGTGAGGCTGACTTCAACCCCCAGGTCGGCATTGAATGTCTGCCCGACGCAAACATCGCCTTTTGCGTTAAATCCACCGCCATAAGCATTGAAGTTCTGCACATCTACTCGATGATTGGGGATGGAATAATTCGCCACTAAGCGCAAGCTCACCGGATGGAGGGGAATATCCCAATAGATCTTATTGAAATTCATCCCTACAACTGTTGCAAAAGCTCCGCTTCCAGAAGCATCGATTCCTCCCTTGTCGGGATCGAGTTTTTGATAGCGGCCAGTCGGAAAAGATTCGCCAATTGTGAGCCGCAAAGAAGGCACATAAGGAGTTTGTTTGAGGAGCTGGATTCCGAAAGTAATTGAGGTGTCTCCCACTTCTTGGGCTTTTTGATTGCCTTGCCAGCGGAAAATTCCTTCCGCAATTCCAGTGATGTCTAACCAATCTGTTATACCTGTTTGAAGGAGAAATAGAGGTTCTATCGTCCAGATATCCGTTATATTGACCGATTTACGGTTGTCATCGTATTGCGCATAATCGAGGAGAAGAAAGAGATAGGGTTGGATAACCCAATTTCCCGGAGGAACATTACTTGCTGAACTGGTGATGAGGGGCCCTGTGTACCAAGGGATGAACATTTTTTTTGCCGTCTCAAAATCGCGCTGGGCTTGATCGAGTTCTGCTTGAATTTGTGCAGGGGTTTTGATTTCTTGTGGTTCTTGGGCACAGAGAGCTGTTTGGATCGCAATAGTAGTTGCAAGAAGGGTTTTTTTCATGGTACAGAGAAGATGTTAGTTTATTTTAGATAAGGTAAGAAATTTGAGGATTTATGGAAATACAAAAATCTGGAGACGATAGCGCTACTTATCGAAAAGAGATTCAAGAAGGAGTGCAGACCTTCGAAAAGAGTTTCAAAGGAATGAAAGGAACCAAAGACTTTCCTGAGAAAAAGCTGGAATATGAAAAAGCAATGGGGGAGTCTATGCAAGCAATCCAAGATGCGGCATCTGCTCTGATGAATAAGAGTCTCATCCAGATGAAAGATCAACTTTCCAAAGATTATCAAAATTATTTGGGCAATCCCACATCGCAAAATGCGAATAAGGTTGAAAAAGATCTCAGCTCTTTGCGAGAATCTTCTAGGTAATGCTTGTAATTTTCAGAAATAAAAAGATAAAAAAAAGAATTATTCTTCGCCCAAAAGGAGAGATCTATAATCTGCTGGAGATCTATGAAACTCTCAACCATGAATATTTTGATGCCAAGCTTGATTTGCGCATTTCATGGTTTGGAAAAGGAGAGGTCATTCCAAAAACAAGAATTACCTTTGGCGCTTACAATCACGATCTC
Organism: Chlamydiota bacterium; assembly: GCA_003228815.1. Lineage (GTDB taxonomy): Bacteria > Chlamydiota > Chlamydiia > Chlamydiales > Rhabdochlamydiaceae > Sacchariniichlamydia. Next base: position 2,173 of record QIGB01000009.1, read on the forward strand.
AAGTTGATCAAGGTCAATCGTCTTCTAGATAAATCCCACATTCCTGAATTCTTTGTTCGCTATATTGTCTACCATGAGATGCTGCACAATGCTTTTCCTCCAATAAGAAGGAAAAGAGGAAGACATCACATTCACCATTATGATTTCAAGGCAAAGGAAAGAGCATTTCCCTTTTACGAAGAGGCAAGGGCCTTAATCAAAGAATGGAGAAAAATCCATTTTTCCATTCTTTGACGAGTCTTGCATCAAAAATGTTCTTGGCATAAACTTTCATGTCAAATGTTAGAATTCCTAAATCTTTTTAGCTATTTTGGAAGGTCGAAAATTGTCGATCCTGCTACGGAATCGAACCTGGTGCATTCTGAAGCTGAGGTAGGTGGATTCGAATTAGTCCTTCTTGATGAAAGCGGAAAAATAGAGGAAGAAGAGGAAATTGATCCTCGCAGCCCTTCTCGCGTATATACAGACTGTACCGCTCATTGGCGCGCTTCTCTTAGCTTGCATCTTTGGAAAGAAATCTCACAGTATCGCGCTGATCATCCTCATAGTCGGATGCGTAAAGCAATCGCTAGTGGGGCCTATTTTTCGGCAGGGGTTTTTGGCATTTTGGAGACGGTTGTGAGAGGGGCCGGCGCTTTTGTCTTAGGAAATCCGGTGAGCCGAACGATCCCAGTCATCCTTTATCGAGATACCGCATTATACGAACAAAATTCCGTTGTTTTACGTGCAAATAGAAGCGTAAATCTTTGCGCGCAAGCAACCTTTCAAAATTTTTTCAGCGCTTTCACAAATATCCTGTCTCATAATGCCAATATGTGGACTGCTGAAAAAGTAGAAAAACTGATGGGGAATAAAATGACCATCGTGATCGATTTTGCAGAACTGAACGTTACATCTGTATTTAAAGCGGTTATTATATTGCAAAGCTTGGAATTAGCTCTTTTTTTACAAGGTGTGAAAGCAATTGTTGTTCTAAAAAATGTCCCACAAATCATCAGATATCTCAGGTTTTGACAAATATCCTTTCTCTACTTAAAATTGCCCTGCCCAGCAACTTAATGGAGACATAATATGAAAAAACTACTTTTTGGATTCCTTGCTCTTTTTTCTGCAGCTTTTGCCGAGCCAGAGTGTCAAATAGATCAGGGAGCTATTTTTCTTTCAGCCTATTCTGCTACCTATTACAAAGCGATCATGGCTTGTCATGAAAAGGGATATAAATACTTTTTCGTAAAAAGTTTCATCTATCGAGATGCGGATGGGCAGACAATGGAAATTCATGGAGTTTGCAAAGAGAAAGGGGGAGACTATTTAAAAGATAGCTTTGTTGATTCTGACTTGCAAGCATTTGGAGAGATCAATATTAGTTATGAACTCCTTTGTTTTCGAGAAAAGCCTCAAAATGAAAAAGCGGTCGATGTTGAAGGATTTTTAGAAAAAATCAAGATGTTTACGCAAGAGCCAGAAAAAGTCGAGGGTTCGAAAGTGACGGAAGTGACCACAATTGATGAGCTCAATGAAGAGTTGAAAAATGCCAAAACACCCGTCTTTGTCGATTGTTATTCAAATACCTGTCCTCCTTGTAAAATGTTGAGCCCCAAATATGATGCTTTTTCTAAAGAGCTAGTAACTAAGGGGAAGTTTTTGAAAGTGGATCTGGCAAAGGTCACTGAAATCACTTCGACTTATGAAGTCATGAGGATTCCCACTCTTTTAATCTTTGAAGGTGGAAAGCTCAAGGAGACCAAAGAAGGTCTTCCTGAGATCACTAGTTTTTTTGAGGCTATGAAAGATTAGCCTGCATTTCTCACAAACCCTGCAGAAAGATCATGCAGACTGTCAGGTCAGATTGGCCACAAATTTTTGAAGGAAAGGTTTGTAAACCTTTTCAAGAAATACTTGTGGGCCAAGATGGCCAGACAGATGCGTTAGCTTTCCCAGGTGTTTGTGAGAAATGCAGGCTAGGCAGTAGCAGTCAAGAGAAGCCCTCTATGATCTGAGAGGGCTTCATCAGGTTTATTATTGTCATACATTTGCAAAAGCTTTGAATCCAATTTGTAGCGATGATCTCCTTTAGCCAAAAGGGCATAATCATCCAGTTCCCATGGATTATCCGGAGCTTTTTCTCCAAGAACATGAGCGGAGATTTCATTCGTGCAAGTAGAGGATTCTGTTGTGATTATTGGATGTTCTGTAAGGTATGGATCATAGAATTTTTCCTCGATCTCAAGATCGTCATATTCTTTTGTCTTACTTCGATCAATGTTGAAATCTCCCAAAAGGAAGCAAGGTTTGCGTTTTTTGCATTCTTCAATTTGATTCCAAATCATCTCGAATTGTTCTTTTCGCATGTTTGCATCTTTTTCTGTATGACCAAATTCCATATGCGTTGTGAAGACAAAACTTTTTGGTGTTTCAATCCAAAAGGCGCCGCGTTTCATTTGGGTTTGATCAGGGAAGAGAATGAAACCTGCATTATTAACAGGATATTTAGAGGCAACAAAGAGGCCGCTTTCCATCATGGGAGGATTTGGACCAATCCGAGTGAAAAAGTTGGCATAATTTCCTTTCAACTTTGAATAGAGCTGATAAGCAGAATCAAAAGACATTTCCTGCATGACAAAAACATCGGGATCTTCTTCTTTGATTCTATTTGCGAGTTCATTTATCCGTTCACTAGGCGGGCGCAGCCCTCCATACAGAATGGGGAGCCCTCCCCAAAGCATACATCCATTGAGAGTCATCAAATGATAGTTCCCAGTATCTTCTTGTTCCTTAGCAGTGCCTTTCCAATGGGTATAAGGTGTGTGGTTCACAATATCTGCAATTTTTTCAAGACCTGCTCCAATCAGAGCCAATGGGATCGTTATAGGGGTAGTTATTATGCAAATTGTTACGACAAAAATGCGCCAAATCAATTCCAAAGAATAAGAAGAAAGATTTCCATCTTGTCCAGGGCGAATGGGAGTTGCTAGAGCCCGGATAAGGGGTTTTGATGCTATATGAACGGGTTTCGAAAAGAAAAGACCGGTAAGTTCTAGAGCTTGTGCAATTTTTTGCCGTTTAGATATCTGATAAGAAGAAATGGAGCTAGCTCCATCAGAAGAAAGAAGTGCTGTAGAAGACATGTTTTCTCCTTTTGAATAAAGAGTAAAAACCATATCCTCTTTCTCAATTTCTGAGGAGATTTTTTCAAATATAAAAAGTGAGCATATGCTTCGAATTCTTTTTTTTATCCTATTTTCATTCCAGTTACTGGCAAAGCCAGTAGAAACTTTTTATGGCGTGATAGAAGTCAATGAACCAGTTCTTTTGGAGTTGATTGCGAGTAAGCCGATGCAACGGCTAAAGTCTGTTCATCAATACGGCATCTCCTATTACACGACGAATCCTGAAGAATACAATCGGTATGATCACTGTTTGGGTGTCTTTGCTCTTTTGCGCATGAAAGGAATGACTCTGGAAGAACAGATTGCAGGCCTTTTACATGATGTTTCTCATACAGTTTTTTCTCATGTTGGGGATTATGTCTTTTCTCCAAGCAAGCTTCAAAATGCCTATCAGGATGATATCCATGCTTGGTTTTTAGAAGAATATGGCATTGGGAAAATTCTGAAAAAACATGGTTTTTCGATTGCACAAGTACTGCACAAATCAGGTTCTTTTAAAGCTCTTGAACAGCCTCTTCCGAATTTGTGTGCGGATCGCATTGAATATAATCTACAAGGGGCTTACCACGGAGGATTTTTAACAAAGAAGGAAATCGAAGAAATTGTAGAGGATCTCTCTTTTGATGGGGAAAGGTGGATTGCAACAAAGCCAGAAAAGATTAAAAAGTTGGCAGAGTATTCCATTCGTATGTCGAAAGAGTTTTGGGGCTCCCCCACAAATTATGTGCTGTCAACCTGGTTTTCTGATGCGATCCGAAGAGCAATAGAGCTGAAGAAACTGACCATGCGTGATATCCATTTCGGTAAGGATCATGTGGTTTGGAAAAAAATCCGTAAGATTCGTGATCCGCTCATTCAAAATCGCTTTCAGAAGATTTTCAATGTCCACAAATTTTTTTCTCTAGTAGATCCTAAGAATGCGGATCTAGTGCCAAAGATGAAATTTCGGGGAATAGATCCTTGGATTAAAAATGGAGAAAAAATTGAACGTTTAACCGCTCTTGATGCTGCTATTGAAAGAAAATTTCAAAGTACAAAACAAGAGATGGAAACGGGTTGGCCAATCAAAATGCAGTGATCAGTCTTCTTCTAGCCTTCGAATGGCAAAGGAGTGTGTAAAGTGGGGAATCTCTTCTGCAGATTTCGGAAGGCTATAAAAAAAAGTGGCTGGCAAGGCGACATTGATTTGGGAAGAATGTCTTTTCACCACATGGAAAAAATGTTCTGTGAGATCATGAGAGCTCATTTTGGCCATGAATGCTTCCGATGATTGTTCTCTAAACTTGCGAATGCATTTTTGGATAATCGCATGTCTTGGAGTCGCAGCAATGAGACTGCTTGAAAGTTCAGGGGCTCGTATTTGATCTGTGAGGCTCGCATAGAAATCACAGTTCTCATTCAGAATATCACAGGGTTTTAGACATTCAAAATTGGAATCGACAAAGAGGCCCCCAAATTGATAGAGAATTTCATAGCGCAAAATCTCCGTTTTAGCTTTTGCGTTTGGAAGAGCATCGTAAAGGGGACGGTTTTGTAGATAGAAAAATACGATCTCATCTTTGGTCCAGAGATGATATTCCCAGTTAGGATGCTGTTTTTTCCAGGTTTCCTGAAAGATCTGGATTTTCTTTGGGATGGGCCCTTCTTCGAGCCAAATTTGATGAATGATTTTAGGAATTCGTTCTTTTTTGTGCCTTGTTTGTTTCCCTGCTAGATTTCTCTTATAAAGCCGTGTGGCTATCCGCCATTTTTTCTTGCTTAGTTTTTGATAAAAATTAATCAGATCTCTTGGAGTATAATAATCAACGACTTGGGCTTCATCAAAGGAGACGAAGTAAGTCGCACCATGTGGCAGGCGGAAGAAGATCCAGATTGTTGCGAAAGCGGCAAGCAGTAGGATCAAACGTTTATATCTCAATTGCGCCCTCCTTTCTCCAAAGTTTGACTATTTAAGAGAAAGAATCGAAATAAACGATAGTAAGAATAGTTAGATTTTGTGTCATGAAAAAAAAGCGAGAAAAAAACATTTGTTTTATTGATCAGGAATCAACTGCTTGAAAATTATTGAGATATGTCCAAGAAACTTTTGAAGTTTCTTGGATATACAAAATCGAAGGTGGCAACCAGGCTTAAAATCCTAGATTCAGGCGTAGTGTCAATCCGTGCATGCCTAAGAGGCCATTTGCATAAAGAGTTTCAGTGGGTTGGTTACAATTCTCTGGTACTGCACGAATCCTTTCATGCAGATTAAACCAAATATTACTTTCATACGCAGCTAATAGCTCAAAACTCCAGCAATCACAGGGAATCTGCCAAGAAGGGCCAATGAGGAACTGTGCATGCATGGCAAAGCGAGGTTCATCATATTTCGCATTTCCAAAAAATATTTTGTCATTGGGGCTAAATTGAATTTCTTCGTTTTTATATTTTCCGACCAATGTGGCAAATGAGGATTTTCCAGTTAGATAGAATTGACATCCACAGAACCAATCGGCACGAATACCAACGCGTACACCCCCACCCCAAAAGCGCCATTTTTCTTTGATGCGCTCAGAGACATCGAAAATATTTGTGTAACGGATTTTCAAGTTCTCTTCAAGGTGACCCCCAGTTAATCCTCCATAAAGGCGAAGACGTAGATGGGGATTGGGATCAAAGACGCGAGTTGCATAGAGATCTCCGAGGTGGTAATGGAAATCAATGTGACTCTTTGCACTGGCAAAAGGTCCACCCATATCAGTGAGTCGGGTTGGGCGGACAAAATCAGATGAAACACTATTGGTTCCTTTATCAAACAGCCATGTATATTCAGCTGTCATTTCCCAATATTTGGGACAGCGATAATAGGCGAGACTGACTCGGTAGCCAGGACGCCAGTCATAATCCGCTGTTTTATAGTCCCCAGTGGCAAAAAAAGCTGTATCAGAAGGTGCAGTTTTTTCTTTCAGAGCATAATCCAATTGTCCTTCTTCGACTGTCCAATAAAGGAATTCACCGCTGACATAGATTTGGGATCGTTCGACACAAAGGTATTCGGGACAACAAGGCTGCGGTTCTGCCTCACATTGCTCACACAACAGCTCTCGCGCAGAGAGGGATGTGGTGGAAAAGATTCCTATTGCTGAAAGAGTAAGTAGTGTCTTTTTCATTATTTATCTCACAGGGTATATAAATCCAATTTTTGCTATGAAGAAAATTTATTGCAAGAGATTTTTGTAAAAGTTGAGAAGTTCGGGGGATTCTTGCGAAAGTTTTCCTTCTAAACTCTGTGTCATTTGTTGGAGATATTCGTTTCGAGGTGGTAGCTGGGCGCATTTTTCCAATTGTCCAATGTCCATAATAAAAGGGGAATCAATAAGCACCCCAAAATTCTTATCGAGAATAGGATCTCGATCGATGAATCCCTTCTCATACAAATCGGAAAAGAGTTGGACGGTTTTTTCAATGAGAGGCTTGGGGTTCTGTTGCTTTTCAAAATAGGAGAAATAATTTTCTCCATATTTTTGAATGAAAAAAGGAAGCTCGTCTAATGAAAGAAAATAGTGTTGCTGAAAGCGATCGATGAGGTGAATGGAGCCCAGGTGTGTCGTTGGCTTGAGGTGGGCATAGAGAATTCCAGTCTCTTTTCCAAGTTCTTCATAAATCCATTTTCCATTTTGGATAAAGTTTTCGAAAAAAGCATTCGGAGCGGGGCGAGTCCAAGCAAGACGCATCATTCTGCGAGGAAGTCTCGGAAACTTGAGCACCCATTTTTGATCCCGACTGACAAATACAAAACTCTGTTTTCCTTTTGTCAAATAGCTGAAGGGTTGATTAGTGATCTCATCGATTGCAATGTTTTTTGTTTCATATTGTGGAAGGCGGGACCAATTGGGAAGGATATATTTTGGACAGAAGCTGTCATTGCTTTTGAAAAAATGGCGATCCAGCCTAGAGAAAACTGAGACGAGTAAGAGAGTAAAGATGAAGAAATATTTCATAGGCGCTCTCATATTGTAAGAGCGCCCGACTTTTTATGCTACATTTACATCGATCCTCAGAGGTTTATGGCTTCTGTTTTTGGTCAGCGTTATGCTCAGGATCCCGTCTTTCGAGACCGCATCAACTTTGCTTTCAAGATCAATCTCATTAGAGAGGGGGATCACATACGAATAGCTTCCCGTTGTTTTTAGGTGATATTTTGCATTTTCTCTTGTTTGCTTATTTTCTCCGCGGAGGAGGAGATGTCTCTTTTTGGGATCAATCTCCACTTCGACCTCATCGGATTTCACTCCTGGGAGTTCGGCGTCTATGTAGACCCGATCTTCATCTTCTGAGATCGAAAGTCCATCTTTGGTATTTTTCTGGCATGGAGAACTACAACATCCGCTAAAGGTATTGTAAAATTCATCAAAATCTTCCAAAATGTGATTAAGGTAAGTTTTTCTCATGTCTCCCTCCTTTTTGCGTTTGGGGATTTCTACCTTGAGGAGCCATGAAGTAGATGATTTGGCCCTCTCAAAGTTTCTAATTCTGATTATAGGAAGGAGGGGGAATTATATCTAGCACTCAAACGTCGCGAGTGCTAATAAATCTCGCAAGCCTCTCGTGTTTAGGGGGTTGCTTGGGCGAAAAAATTTTCATTTCGTGCAATCTTTTCCTGAATCTATCCCACATTGCTTTTTTGGAATGAGCAATTTTTCAAGCTGGTAAAGTTTTTTTTGTTTTTGTAGGAAATCCATCATTTCTATATCGTATCGCCTTTTTTCAAAGTGGAGGTGACCATGTCTCATCGAGTTGCAGAAATAGCTTTATATGGACTTTTTGGAGCAGGTGCAGGGATTTACTTCGCAATAAAAGCACGCGACTCGGAGGAGAGGAAATACGCTATGCTTTTAGCTGCAGGAGGGGTCGCTATGTTTGCAATTTGTTTCTATTTTATGGAAAATTATCCAATTCCATCTCAATCTCCTAAGGTGATGACAAAAACATCTTGTGATGTCGCCTTGAACAAATTGCAAGAGATTCGAGCATCCCTTGAACCTTCTTCAGATGTCGGTAGTTTGATCGATGCTGTGGATACGTCATGTGCAAATTATTTGCCTTGGAAAGGTTCTTTCATCCAAGGAACTGGCTCTATTGATGGGATCTCTCCATCGGATATGACAAGTTCCGTCATGTGGGGTTTTGATCCTTGGAATCGCTTCTTTGTAGCAATGAAGCATTCTTGCAATCAAGTTCAAGAAAGAGTTGTTGCTGTATTTCAAAGTGGAGCAGAAGGAGGGGACCGGAATCTTATTTCATGGGGTGGTCAGTATATTTCTGAAAATTGTTTCCCTTTTGCTCATGGAAAAGCGTTATTGGCTCAGGCAGTTAATTTGATCAAAAAAGGGGCATTGGGAAATTTAATTCTCGTAGACTAGCCGAAGATTTTTTTTAATAAAAGGAGTGTATTTATGTCTATGTCGACAGTATGTTTGGGAGCAGGTGGTTTATTAGTTGCTTGTGGTGGTTATAAGTTTTGTCGTGCTAATAATCAAAATGAAAAGTGGAGAGCACTGAATCTCGTTATATTTGGGATTGCAACGATTGCTTTTGGGTATGCTTTTTTCACAGAGAATAGGAATTTTAATGAGCGATACGATAAATTAGGGTTTTTCTCTTCTGAATCGAGTTTAGGGAGAGAGCAATGTGTCTTAGGGGATATTCCTGATTCAAAAATGTCTTGTATGGAGGGTGTTGACATACTATCTACCCGAATACCGGTTGGATCAACGATGGAGAAATTACTTCAGAGGTTACAAGAGCAGATGGATTTTACTAGTTGTAGAGATTTTCTGCCTTGGAACAATAGATTTTATGCCCCTGGAACAAGAAGCATTGAAAGAATTAATCTGTCTGATATGCGTCGATCCATGATGTGGGGATTTGATCCTTTTAGGCGATTTTACTTTGTCAAAACAGGAATTAGTGAAATGTTTGGGGCTGAAGCCGTTGCCGTACATCAAATGTGTCCGCATAATTTTGAAGATTTTGTTGCCTTTCAAGAAGCAGCAGGGATTGGTTTTTCTCCCTCTTAGGGGGTTGGGCGTTTTAGATATTTTTTCGCATAGAAGAATAGAAGAAGAGCACTTATGAGCATGCTAATTCCTCCTAAGTTGATGATTGCTCTTGAGCTTATTAGGGTGAGCAGGTTTGTGCTGAAACCTGTTAAGACCCAGGATAGTGCGAGAATCGCCCCAAAAACCCCCATTACCCAACCCTGTTTCTCGGAAGATGCGGCATGGGAAAATGCGGTCATCATCATTGCATAGGCCACCATGTCAAATCCCGCAGCCAAGTAGCCAAAAAGGATGACGAGAATCTGAGATCGGAAAAAAGCACATAAGATCAAAAAGAGGGCCGTGAGAAAAAGGGAGGTTAGACCAATAGTCCCTTCATGAAAGATTTTCAAAATGTACTTTAAACTGATCCACATCGCTAGGGTAAAGCAGATTCCCAAGCCTGTATTGAAAAGGCCCAGGTGCAAGGCTGTGTAGCCGAAGTCAATTGCCATGCGGACTTGAATGAGCTGATAAAAGGTGGAAAAGCCTATCTGCATCAGAAAGAAAATCAAGGCGATTTGAAATACTTGCTTTTCGAGAAAGACCTTTGAGAAGATTTTTAGAGGGCGAAGGAAATCGATTTTCTTATGTTCATAGGGAACATATGTCTCGGGGAATTTCCAAAAGAGCCAAAAGAAATTGAGCAAGCCGACCAGAGCTACAAAGTAAAAGGGAGTAGCAAAGGAAAAGTAGGAAGAGAGTTTTTCATCGGCAAAAAAGCCTCCAAAGATCGGTCCTAGTATGGTTCCCAGGCTAATCACAAAGGTCATTACGCTAAAATTCCTTTTTTTTTCTTCTAGAGGGCTCAAGTCGGCAATGGCAGCCTGTGCTGTTGGCTGGGAACCTGCGAAAAGTCCTGAAAGGGCTCGACCTAAAAAGAGGAGAAGGAGGCTGTCAAATTCGGTTCCGATTCCCATCAATAAAAAAGAAAGTGAAAAACCTAAAATAGCAATGAGAAGAACTTTTTTGCGCCCAATTCGATCGGAGAGATCGCCCATAATTGAGGCCCCAAAAAACATGGTAAGTGGATAGAGGAGATATCCGAATCCGAGATAAAAATTGCGCAAAGCTACACTTGTACCAGGAGGGAGAATGGGATGTGTGGAAGAAGTGAAAATGAGAGTCATGACTGGATAGACGATAGTATATCCCATACTGTCAATGATGAGGGCAAGCCAAATGGGGGCAAAGATAGTGAGCCGAAATTTGTTCATTTTCCTTCCTCGAGAAATTGGATGGCTCTTTCTTCCGACCAGTAGGTTCCAATCACTTTATCTTTCATGAATCCTAAATGGCCTCCATCCATAGGGCCTTCAAAATAGACAGAGTCGCTTTGATGGCATTCTTCTGTAGGGAAACAGGCGGGATGTAAAAAGGGGTCGTTGAGGGCGTTGACGATGAGGGTATGGGTCTCGATTTTTGAAATGCTGTATTTGCTGCTACATTCGATGTAATAATGGACGGCATCTTTGAAACCAGACAACGGGGCTGTGACATAATTGTCAAAGTCGATGAAATCTTGGATTTTATCAAGATTGACGCTCGCGTAGAGTCCTGGATTTTTGCGTGCTTTACGGGCGACTTTATCTTTTAGGGTGTCAAGGAAGCGGTTTAAGTAGATTCTGTTGATTCCTGAGGAAAGATTGCGTGCACAGGCATAGAGATCACATGGGACCGAAAATACGCAGGCTTGTTTCATTGCTTTGGGAAGATCGCTCTTATGATCGGCTAGGTATTTGAGGGTGATGTTCCCTCCAAGACTGCAGCCAACAAGGCAAATTTGTTTGTACTTTTTGGTGTTATTGGCGTGGTCAACGACGTTCTTTAAATCATAAGTGCTTCCCCCGTGATATAGGCGGACAGAATGGTTGAGTTCGCCGCCGCAGCTTCGAAAGTTCCAGGCAAGTGCATCCCAACCGCGTGCATTGAATTCTTTGACCATTCCCAGGATATAGGGTTGGTGCGTGGAGCCTTCTAATCCATGAGAAAAAATGACGAGTTTGTTGCTGTCTATTCTGGACCAGTCGAGATCGAGAAAATCTTCATCATCTGTTGCAATTCGCTCACGCAGGTATTGGACGCCGCTTACTTTGCGAAAGAGGGAGGGGATGATCGTCTGTGCATGTTTACCACCAATCCATGTCGGAGCTTTATATTTCGAGGTAAGAATCGGCATAGGTTAGGCTGGGTAACTTTCACGGGTCTCATCTGTTGGGGCTGCGTTGAAAATCCCTTGAAAAGGCTTTAGGAATGTGTCCACTGCTTTCCCAGGGGTGTCCAAAATGAGTCCTTTGATCATATTGCTTAGGTTTTGCTGGATGAAGACTTCTTTGAGCATTTGACCCAAAATGCTACTCATGAGCTGATCGACCGGAAAGCCTCCTTCTGTGGTGATATTGGTGAGGACGATTTGGTCGATGTTGGGGAGTTTTTTGATGTTTCCACTTTGTGTGCGAAAGAGAAGTTCTGTTCGGATGTTATTGCAAACGAGTTTTTTAATGGTCACTTTTTTTCCATCTGTGTCATCGAGATTGGCTTCATCTTGATAGTGTTTTAAAATTTTGGTCCAGTTCCCATCAGCACTAGATGTCGAATCGAATTCAAGGCCGAGATAGATGTCATTCACATCAATCTCTTCAACGACGATATCATTGCTAAAATAGGCTGTCACTGGAGCATGGAGCTTAATTTCTTTTGCGGAAAAGGCTTTGGGAAGAGAATAACCGCGTGGATTGCCAATCGTAAGCTTATTGACGTCGATGCGCGCAGTGCGGAGGTTCATGGAATCGATCGATACCGCGACCCCTAATTTTTTTGATAGGTTATTGGCAATCATGTCTGGCACTCGAGACCATCCCAAAAAGAAGAGTACGACGATGGCCGCGATGATGATGAGAACGATTATCAAAGAACGCATGTTTCCTCCAGATCTCTTTTTTATTGACCATACTCAATGTAAAGGAAATATGCAATAGCCCCACGGGTAACCATAGGTGATCAAAGACTAAAAAAGCGCTCCGAACGGAGCGCTTTTTGAGAAAGGACTAATGGGAAAGTGGATTAGTAATCCATTCCACCCATTCCAGGAGCTGCAGCTGCAGAAGCTGGCCTTTCTTCTTTTTCGTCTGCGATGAGAGCTTCTGTTGTGAGAAGAAGCGCTGCAATTGAAGATGCGAGTTGGATAGTGAGTCGGACGACTTTTGTAGGATCGACGATCCCAGCTTTAATCATATCGCCATAGACATTGTTTTGGGCGTCCCATCCTTCTTTTTCTTTCATTTGCGCTACTTTTTGGACGACAATAGAACCTTCTTGGCCCGCATTCTCTGCGATTTGTCGTAAGGGGTAGCTAAGCGCTTTGCAGAGGATTTCTATACCGATCTTCTCGTCATCAGAGAGTTTCTCTGAAATTTTCTCGAGAATTGGGATGCAGCGGATGAGAGAAACGCCGCCGCCAGGAAGTATACCTTCTTCTACGGCTGCGCGTGTCGCATGAAGTGCATCATCGACGCGGTCTTTTTTCTCTTTCATCTCGACTTCTGTTGCTGCTCCAACACGGATGATGCCGACTCCTCCAGCGAGGCGAGCGAGTCGCTCCCCAAGTTTTTCTTTGTCGTAGTCGGAAGAGCTCTCTTCGATCTGGCGTTTGATTAGGGCGATCCGCTCTTGGATTTCCTCTTTCTTGCCAGCACCTTCAACAAGGGTGGTTTCCTCTTTGTTGATGATCACTTTCTTGACTTTACCGAGCATGTCAATGGTGACATTCTCGAGTTTGAAGCCGAGTTCTTCGCTGATGAATTGTCCACCAGTAAGGGTGGCAATGTCTTGGAGCATTGCTTTGCGACGATCTCCAAAACCAGGGGCTTTTACAGCACAGACTTTGAGGCCAGCGCGAAGGCGGTTGACCACGAGTGTTGCAAGGGCTTCGCCTTCGACATCTTCAGCGATGATGAGCAAGGGGCGTCCACTTTCTGCAGCAGCTTGTAAGATGGGGAGGAATTCCTTCATCGCAGCGATTTTCTTCTCGTAGATGAGAACGAAAGCGTCTTCGAGAATGGCTTCTTGTGACTCTGCATTGGTCATGAAGTAAGCAGAGAGATAACCTCGGTCAAAGTTCATTCCTTTGACGACATCGAGGACTGTTTCAAAGCCTTTGCCTTCTTCAACTGTGACGGTGCCATCTTTTCCAACGCGGTCCATTGCTTTGGCGATGATCTCACCAATCTCTGCATCTCCATTGGATGAAATCGTACCTACCTGGGCGATTTCCTTGTGATCTTTGATCGAATTGGACATTTTTTCGAGTTGGCTTGTGATTTCTTTCACACCGAGCTCGATTCCACGCTTCAATCCCATGGGATTTGCGCCAGCTGTGACGTTGCGAAGACCTTCTTTATAGATGGCTTCAGCTAAGATGGTCGCTGTAGTTGTTCCATCACCTGCTTTGTCGGATGTTTTATTGGCCACTTCTTTGACCATTTGTGCACCCATATTTTCGTGCTTGTCTTCTAACTCAATTTCTTTAGCAACTGTCACACCATCTTTTGTGACGTGAGGGGCGCCATAGGATTTGTCGATGACGACATTGCGTCCCTTTGGGCCAAGAGTAACCTTGACGGCAGAAGCTAGAGTTTGGATTCCTTTCAGAATCTTTTGTCTGGCTTCTTCTTTAAATTTGATATCTTTTGCAGTCATTGATTATCTCCTTCTTATTTTTCTACGATTGCAATAATGTCATCTGCACGAACGATGATGTATTCTTCGTCATCGATCGTCACTTCTTGTCCTGCGTACTTATCCATCAAAATGGTGTCGCCAACTGAAACGGGAACGGGAATGTCTTTTCCCTCTTTCGTTTTGGATCCAGGACCAATTGCGACGACAACGGCGGTTTCTTGTTTTTGTTTTGCTGTGTCAGGGAGGATGATTCCGCCTTTTGTTGTTTCTTCTTCCTCTGTGCGCCTTGCTACAACGCGACTTCCAAGAGGTTTTAAAGAAATTTTTTGTGCTGTTTTTTGTGTCATAAACACTCCTCTATCTGGTAGATTCGTTTAGAGGGTGTTTACAAATTCATTTGGACGAAAGATTTTGCCTTTTTCATCTCAATTTTTTGGCTCAAATTTGCTGAATGAATCCATTAAGCTCCATTTTCCGCCAAAAACTGAGGCAATAAATCCCCGTTCCAAAGCAATTTGTAAACACCCTAAATAGGAAATTCCCATTATTGTACGGGAAAGGGGGTTTTTTGACAACAACTTAGCAGTATCTTGTGTGGATTGCTAAAAATTCTTCTAGTTGACTTTAGAGAAAATTTTGGAATAATACTAAATCTTTAAGGAGAAGCTATGACTCAAGAAACGACCAAAGAACGGACAGAGATCCCCCAAGAGGATAAATGGAATGTTGAGGTCCTCTATAGGGATTTAAAGGCTTGGCAAGTGGAGCTTGAGCAGGTGGGGCGTCCGCAAGAAAAGCCCCATTGGCCCGAGTTGGCGGCCTTTAAGGGAAGATTGGGAGAAGGAGCCGATGTTGTTAAGGAATTTCTTACTTTGAGTCTTGCCTTAGATCAGAAGCTTTCAAGGCTCTATACCTATGCCCATATGCGCTATGATGAGGATCTCGGTCATGAAGATCACAAAAAGGCCAATGCGGTCATGCAAATTCTTTATCACGATTTTCATCAAGAGCTTTCTTGGGCAGAACCCGAGCTATTGGCCCTTCCTGATTCTGTCACTGAAGCTTATCTCAAAAATCCTCTTCTCGAAGAATACTACTTCTATATTGAGCGAATTGTCCGGATGAAACCTTATATCCTTTCTGCCGATAAGGAAGAGTTTTTGGCTATGGCAGGCAAAGCTCTTGGTACTCCGGTGTCAGCTTTTAGCTCTTTCAATAATGCTGATCTCAAATTTCCTCCGATCACAGATAGCAAAGGTTCTCAGCTTGAAGTCACCCATGCAAAATATCTCTCTTATATGAGAGAGAGGGATCGGAGCTTGCGAAAAAATGCTTTTCAATCACTCCACCATTCTTTCGAGGGATTTGAAAATACGATTTGTGAACTTTTGAACGGAGTTGTGCAAAAGCATCTTTTTAACATGCGCTCAAGGGGATTTGCCTCTTGCCTAGATGCAGCCCTCTTTCCCAACCAAATTGACATAGAGGTCTATACTAATCTGATCGGTACTGTCCGTGAGCATTTGCCTGTTTTGCATCGGTATTTGAATTTGCGCAAAAAAGCCCTCGGTCTCGACGAGCTTCATCTTTATGATGTCTATGTACCTCTTATTGAGGAAATCGAGATGAAATTTGATTATCCTACGGCAGAAAAAATGGTGAGTGAATCGGTTGCTCCACTAGGGAAGGAATACCAAGAGATTCTGCACAATGGGCTGAAGAATGACCGATGGGTTGATCGGTATGAAAATTTGCGCAAACGCTCGGGAGCATATTCTTCCGGAAGCTACGATACCATGCCTTACATTTTGATGAATTTTCAAGGGGCGTTCCACGATCTCATGACCCTTGCCCATGAAGCTGGGCACAGTATGCATTCTTTCATGAGCCATAAGCACCAACCTTATCAATACAGCCACTATCCGATTTTCTTAGCCGAAGTGGCATCCACTTTCAACGAAGAGCTAATGTTTGCGCATCTATTGAAGCAAGATCTTACCGATCTTCAAAGAGCTTTCCTAATCAATCAAAAACTTGAAGATATTCGAGCTACATTCTTCAGGCAAACGATGTTTGCAGAGTTTGAATTGACGATCCATAAACTCGCTGAGCAAGACACACCACTCACTCCCGGACTTCTCAAAGAAATTTATCGAAAATTGAATGAGGAGTTTTTTGGTCCTGATGTGGTGCTCGATCCTGAAATTGATATTGAATGGGCACGAATTCCTCATTTCTATAATAATTTTTATGTCTACCAATATGCAACGGGAATCAGTGCTGCTCATGCTCTTTTTGAGAGGGTAACGCATGGAGGGGATGAGGCTCGAGTGGCTTATTTAAATTTCCTTTCTTCCGGTAGTAGTCATTATCCTCTTGACTTATTGGATCATGCTGGGGTAAATATGCGACAAAAGAAGCCTATCGAAGCGACGATTAACCAGTTTGATCAACTCGTTACACAGCTTTCAAACCTAATGTGATTTATGTTATCAAAAGAAAAAAAAACCTTTATAGTCATCAATGAAAAAGGGCTGCACACACGTCCCTCTACGGAACTTGTCAAATGTGCTTCCAAATTTCAATCGGAAATCAATCTCACTTACCAAGATCTCACCGTCAATGCGAAGTCACTACTTGGGATTTTGATGCTAGCAGCAGCTAAGGGAGCAAAAATCCACATAGAAGCTCAGGGCGAAGATGCGCAGGATGCAATTTCGGCGATCCTGGATCTTGCTGAAAACAAATTCAACGTGAAATACTAAGGGTTCTTTACATTTCATTTTTAATGTCTATTTGGGTGTAGTGGAATATCTACCACCCGCTCGTTACCACTTGTTAGAGTTCACAGAAAATACAGAGAAAAAATACCAAAAAGATTGTTGCTATAATCTCTATGTGAGTCGATCCTGATTTGACATTGAATAAATGAAGTAAAATCGATTTTAAAGGAAATATTCAGAAAATCAGCTTTTGATCTGTCTTGATGAGTCTTGCTTTTTGATGTGCTAAATCGGTTACATTTCCTGCGGATGCAGCTGCTACATTTCACTGGTCAAAAACCTTAGGCATTGGAGTTACAAAAAAAAGGAAGTTTTGAATCTTCTTCATATATTGTATCTAGACTTTTTCCAAAGCCGGGCAATCTAATTTAGTCGTTTGGAAAATCCAATGCACTCCAATTTTAGACTCCTCCATGGTGCTAAAGAGATACTTGTCTAATACGGTGAAATGTACATCCTGGGCTTTGGTAAAAGATTCATCAACTGGAACGGGTTTTTTCGGATTAGAAACATCTACAATATCGATGACTGCATCCCACAGAGGACTATTCCTAATAAAATATGCGTATTTTTCTAAAGCAACAATATCTCCGAAAGTAGGATGATCCCAATTATATTTTAACCAACCCCTAAAATGAGGATTTTTCTCGTCTGTCATATCAACAATTTGAAATGTAGGAAGTTTGTCATCATCAGCAATACCACACAGATAGATATATTTATTTTGAGCGCCAATGCTATCTAATGGTGAGAAGTTATGATTAAAGGATGTAATGAAAGAAGGAGTTGCTCTGCTGATATCTAAAACAGTTACTTGCTTCTCGCCAGCAAGAAAGGCAAAATTATTTGAAAGTGCAAATGATGAAAACCACGAGTGATCATGATTGGTATAGTTTCCAATCATTTTTGGCTGGGCTGTTTGAACGTCAAAAACACGCAGAACTGTTGAACTCGACTTAGTGCAGCCGCTAAACCCCGTATAAATGTATTTTCCCGAAAATTCTACTTGTTGAGCGTTCCAATACTTACATTCTGTACTGTTGTAAAAACCAATGACTTCAGGATAACGAGGATTCTTCAAGCTAAGTACTTGAAGACCGGCATTACCAAATGCACAATAAACTCTATCTTTTAAAATCGCAAGGTCCAGTGCCACCCACTTTGTATTGTTGAAGGAACCGATCACATACGGTCTCCAAGGATCTGAGATTTCGACAACCTGAACGCCTTTAAAGAATGCTGCTATACAACCAATTCTGCCAGATACCCTTACTGAGCCGCTCCATGGAAGAGAACAATTTCCCATTATAGTCTTTTGACATCCTTTGATGACTTTAGTTTTTTGACCCAGGTGTTTTTGATCAAACTTCTTTTTCTCAGAAGTCATAGGTAAATCATATGCAACCTTTGAGATTTCCCTAGCAGAAGCTCCTCTAATACTGAATAGTGATAACTGCGGCAAACTTTCTTCCATCGACCGAAATAAGATTGACACCTTGGATGAAAGACTCTCAAACCCTATTCGCAGTGCTCTTCCAAGTCCGTATCCAATTCCTCCAACTTCTGCGGGTTTAATTTCAAAATTGGAATTTGGTCTGTTGTAAACTTCCAAAGCCTGTGGCAATCCTGTAGCTACAGATCCAAAAGGAGTTGTGTTGCCATGATTTTGACATGTAAAACTAGTTGGAACTATTGAAGACATAATCTTTTTCCCCTATGTTAGCCTAAAGGCAAAATCGATTTTTTACCCTTTTTGTTAAAATTTTAATCAACAAATAGTAATTTTTGCAAACGAAAAATTAGGATTGCATTAATTCAACTTTATTCCTCGATGGGAACGGCTTTTTCGAGGACTTCTTTGTGGCAATAGATGGGAGCATTGTGCATCAGCGCGAGGGTAAGGCAATCGCTGGGGCGAGCATCGATCTCAAGGATTTGCTTTTGCTCCCCTGAGTCCTGTTCGAGGAAAAGGCGAGAGAAATATATGGTATCTTCAATATTGTTGATGACCACTTGCTTGAGGCGAATGCCCAGTCCCTTGAAGATGGAATCCATCAAATTGTGAGTATAGGGACGGGGATGAGGCTCACCAGTTAATAAGATTTGGAGGTTTCTCCCCACGAGGGGATCGGTATAGATGGCAAATTGCTTTTGCTCATTTCCGATAATGATCACAGTGTAAGCTCGTGATTGCATAATTTTATTGAAGAAAATCTGCACCAATTCCATTAGATCCTACGACTATTCGATGATATGGGTCGTCCCATCTTGCTTACCAATAACACACTGCTTTGCAAGATGAAAGAAAAATCCTGTATCTACGATTCCCGGAATCGAGAGAAGGGAGTTGTGGATGGGTTCTGGTTCATCGATAGTTGATGGAAATGTGATATCAAAGATCCAATTTTGGTTGTCGGTGATGTAAGGTGTTCCATCGGAATTTTTGCGCCATTTTCCTGAAAAACCTTTGTCTTCCATGTGTTTTTTTGTCGCTCCCGCTCCAAAAGGAATCACTTCAACGGGAAGAGGGTGGGTGCCGAGCTTTTCTACAAGTTTGCTCTCATCAGCAATCACGATCATCTCACGACTCATTGAAGCAATGATTTTTTCCCGGACAAGAGCTCCGCCTCCTCCTTTGATGAGACGTTTTTTGGGATCGATTTCATCAGCTCCATCAATTGTCAAATCGAGGTAAGTGATTGCATTGATATCGAGAAGGGGGATTCCCCCTATTTTTGCCATTTTTTGAGAAGCAATGGAAGTGGCAACAGCTTCAACCTTGAGTCCTTGTTGATACTTTTCGATCAAATGCTTAATGAAGAAGGCAGCTGTTGAGCCCGTGCCAAGTCCAAGGCGCATTCCACTTTGCACAAATTCGAGAGCTTTTTTGCTTGCAACGTCTTTGCCAATTTCGTTTCCCATCTCCATAGGTATAGCCGAAAATGGTTAAATTTTCCACTTTCTTGCAAAAAATTGTTTTCACCGATAGGCTGAGAACTTACCAGGAGTGTGAAATGGTTCTACCTAAAGACAATAATTCTAAGAAAAAACAATTGGCAGAAGAGAGTCTCAAAACAAAAAAAGCTCGTGACAAATTGAAGAAACGTCTTGAGGCAATGGATGCAGAAATCACGAAAGAGGCAATTGATAGAAAATCGATCGAAATACACCGATGGATCTCTCGTCATGCTGATCGGCGGATTACACTCCGCGAGAAAACCATTTCCCTTTTTGATGAAAATCAAAATGCAGCACTTGTTTCGCAAAAGGTTTCCAAGTTAGCGGAGAAAATTCAATCAGGGGAATTTCCAGAAGAGAATTTGTAAAATCATTCACAAAATACACACATGGACAGTATACTCTAGTTCTCATGTCAAAAAATGTTATAAAATATTTACAAGAGCGAGGCTTCATCGATGCTCTGACAAGCGATGAACTCGAGAAGGTTTGCGAAAAGCCGATTAAGGTATATGTCGGTTTTGATCCAACGGCAGATAGCCTTCATCTAGGCAATCTCGTGGGGATTATGGCTCTGGCCCATTTTCAACGATTTGGTCATACTCCCTTTGTTCTTCTTGGAGGAACTACAGGGCGGATCGGGGATCCTTCGGGGAAAAGCTTGGAACGCCCCTTACTTGATACCGAAACGATTCTCAAGAATATCAATGGAATTCGCCAGCATTTTGAGCAGATTCTCGATTTCAAAGGAACTCTTCAAAGGCCTATCATCGTCAACAACGATGAGTGGTTTCACAATTTTGGGGTGATTGATTTTTTGCGCGAGGTGGGCAAACATTATCGCATCGGGACAATGCTCTCCAAGGAGAGTGTGAAAGTCCGGCTTCAATCAAAAGAAGGGATGAGCTTCACTGAGTTCAGCTATCAGCTCATTCAGGGGTATGACTACTATTTTCTTAATGCACAATATGACGTGGTTTTGCAAATGGGGGGAAGTGATCAGTGGGGCAATATCATTTCAGGAATTGAATTTACTCGTAAGCTTACTGGAAGGACCGTCTATGGATTGACTTGGCCGCTCCTTGTGCGAAGCGACGGAAAAAAATTTGGAAAGACTGAAGAGGGGGCAATTTGGCTTTCTCCTAAGAAATGTTCTCCTTATCAATTCTATCAATACTTTGTGCGTATTCCCGATGCTGATGTGATCCATATGATGAAAATACTCACGTTTCTGTCATTGGAAGCGATTGCCGAAATTGAAGCTGAAATGCAAAAACCAGATTATGCACCAAATACAGCACAAAAGCGTCTTGCTGAAGAGATAACCCGTATTGTCCATGGTGAGAAGGGATTAGAAAAGGCTCTTAAAGTGACAGAAGGTGCGGCCCCTGGAAAAGAGGCTAAATTGGATGGTGCAATCTTGCAAGAAATTGCTCATGACATGCCTCATGTGACTCTTCCTGCTACTGAAGTAGTGGGACGATCCTATGCCGATCTCGCGGCTTCATCTGGTCTTCTATCTAGTAAGGGGGAAGCCAACCGTCTCCTCAAAAATGGAGGAGCCTATCTCAATAATGAAAAGATCACCGACCCCTCTCATCAGATCGCAAAAATGGATTTAATAGAGGGAAAATTCCTCCTGGTCGGGGCTGGCAAAAAGAAAAAAGTCCTCATCACCATCAAAAAATAAGTTATTTCTTGGGTCTCATCCTGACAAAAGTTATCCAAAGCCCAGTTTTTAACTCACCTTCTAGAGCGGTATTTTTGCGAAAGGTGAGTTTCTAAAAAAAAGTGTTGCTTGAAATTGAGCTCCTCACAACAATGAGGCTAAAGTGATAAAACACAGGAGATTGGCTATGGCAACGATCACAAAGAAAAAATTGATCCAAGTGATTTCTCAAGAGCTCGGGCTCCATCCCAATGATGTTCGCAATGTAATACAATCTTTTCTTGATCGGATGACCGATTATCTTTCTCATGGGGATCGATTGGAATTCAGAGACTTCGGAGTCTTTGAGATCGTCCTGCGGAAACAAAAAATTGGAAGAAATCCAAAAAATGCAGCCGTCCCTATCATCATCCCTGCTCGCCAGGCTGTCAAATTCACTGCAGGCAAAAAAATGAAAAAATTGATTGAAAAAAAGGTTGAATCCCCTCGTATGCCCGCTTCAGAGGGACATGCTCATCCTCGGCCAGCAAGTGAAATCTAAATTATATACTCAAGAAACTTCAAAAATTGATTTTTGCCTTCGCTTGCCTCGCGATCTTTCCGCTCCTCTCCATCGGCCCTATACGAATGGATAGGGCCTGCTTCGAGGATCAAAAATCTAGCGGGCAAGATTTGGCAAATTCTCAATTATAGAAATTTCTTAGGCATTGTCGATTGAAAAAATAGACAGATTCTACGATAATAGAGTCTTCAATTAGAAGGGGGTGTGGCCCTCTTATGCCCATACTATGTTAGAGCACGAAAAGCAAATCAAAGAATATGAGAAGACCCTCAGTGAGGTCAAACAGCAGAACGAGAGCAACCAGCTCTGGTCTGATGATGAGATCGTCACTTTGGAGGGGAAACTTGATGATCTCAAAAAAAAGGTCTATTCTGAATTGACCCCTTGGCAGCGGATTGAGATTTCTCGCCATCCAAAGCGTCCTCGTTCTATTGATTACATCAAAAATCTTTGTGAAGAGTTCACCGAACTCCATGGAGATCGCAATTTCCGCGATGACTGCGCAATCATCTGTGGTCTCTGTAAAATTGGCGGTGAAAAATTCATGCTCATTGCCCAAGAAAAGGGCTGTGATACAGAAAGTCGTCTCGAACGCAATTTTGGGATGCCTCATCCTGAAGGATATCGTAAGGCTTTGCGTTGCATGCAGCTGGCTGTAAAATTCCATCTGCCCGTCTTGACTTTGCTCGATACTCCGGGCGCTTTTGCCGGTCTTGCGGCAGAAGAGCGGGGACAGGGATGGGCGATTGCCAAGAATTTGATGGAGATGTCCCAGCTCAAAACTCCCATCATCATTGTCCTCATTGGAGAAGGATGTTCTGGAGGAGCTCTTGGAATTGGCATAGGCGATCGGGTTGCTATGCTTGAGCATGCTTACTATTCGGTCATTTCTCCGGAAGGATGTGCTTCCATTCTATGGAAGGACAGCAGTAAGAAGGAGACTGCTGCTGAGGTTCTCAAACTTCATGTAGAATACCTGATGCCCCTGGGAGTGATTGATGCGATCATTGATGAGCCGCAAGGGGGAGCCCATCACGATCCTGATAGAGTCTATCGAAGTGTCCAAGAGTACATTCTTTCTACTCGTAAAGAACTTGTCGCAAAACCGATCAAAACTCTTTTAGAGCAGCGCTATCAAAAATTCCGAAAAATCGGAAAATTCCAGGTTGAACCCGTGATTGCCACCTAATTTTTGATTTTCCATCAACAGATTGCGGCAATCTTTCGATTTTTTTTACATTGCAGATATAAAAATATCTGCTTGCAAAAAGCTTCAAAATCTCACCACAATCTGATGTGGAAAACCAAAAATTAGCTAGTCGACCCTGCTATGTGGAAAGTCAAGAAAAATGGCGCTAACTTCTCATTTTTTACCTTTGTTTCTGTGGGCATTGATCATGACACCGCAGAGTTTGCAGTCGAGACGATTCGTCGTTGGTGGAAGGGTATCGGGCATGGAGCTTACCCCAAAGCCACAAGTCTCTACATCACTGCAGACGGCGGAGATAGTAATTCCAGTCGAAGCCGGCTTTGGAAAAAAGAACTTCAAAAACTTGTTGATGAAATTAATCTTCCTATCCAAGTCTCACATTACCCT